>DATDJA010000318.1:0-9007 GCA_036520795.1 Candidatus Limnocylindrales bacterium | reverse complement strand
GCAGGTCGGTGCGTCCGGCCCCGCCGAGCAGCAGCGAGCCGCCGGTGAACGCGGTCCCGCTCGCGGCTCCCTCGACCCGGATCTCGTAGGCCGAGTGGGCGTCGGTGTGCCCCGGGGCGTCGAGGACGACGATCGACTGGGGGCCGACGCGGAGCTCCTCGCCGCCGGCGACGCGGCGGGCCTCGTAGCTCAGCTTCGGCCCGGCCGGGACGACGTACGAGGCGCGATGGCGGAGGGCGAGGGCTCTGCCGCCGGTGACGTAGTCGTTGTGGATGTGGGTCTCGAGGACCGCCCCGAGCCGAACGCGACGCTCGGCGAGGACCGCCTCCACACGATCGATGTCACGCTGCGGATCCACCGCGATCGCCCAGCCTCCGGCGATCGCGAGATACGACCGGTCCCCGAGCGTCGGGGTTTCGATGGTGACGATCTCGTGGGCGGCCTGCTCGTCGATCACGCTGTCGGTCTCCTCGTGGCATTCCTGGTTGTCCCGGTGCCGTGGATTGTCCACATAAACAGCATACTATGTGGAGTATTGGTGGCGTCAAGTTCAGGGAGGACGGCAGTCGTCGATCCGTGGCACGCTGCCGCCCGATGGAGGTGACCGCTCGCATGGCTGGGCGATCGTTCCGCGTCGTGATCGTGGGTGGCGGTGCCGCCGGAGCGTTCGTGGCGACGAACCTGCTGCGCGGGGGAGACCGCGGCCTCGAGGTCGTCGTCGTGGAGCCGCGGGCGGAGCTCGGCCTGGGGGTCGCGTACTCGACCCGTGATCCGTGGCACCGGCTCAATGTCCCGGTCGGCGCGATGAGCGCGGTCCACGACGACCCGGACCACTTCCGGCGGTGGACGGACCTCCCCACGGAGGCGTTCGCGCGGCGCGTCGACTACGGGCGATACGTGCAGGAGGTGCTCGCGGGGGCGATCGCGTCGTCGGCGGCCTCACTGCGCCACGTGGTGGCCCAGGTCGAGCGGCTCGGGCCGGAGCCCGGTGGTGCGCGCGTGACCCTCTCGAACGGTGAGACGCTCCCGGCTGACGTCGTCGTGCTTGCGACGGGCGTCGAGACGCCGGCCCTGCCTCCGTACCTCGCGGCGCTCGTGGACGACGACCGGGTCGTCGTGGATCCGTGGGTGCCCGGAGCGCTCGACGGCATCGTGGATGGCGGGACCGTCGCGATCATCGGCACCAGCCTCACCGCGGTCGACCTCGCGGGCTCGATCCTCAACCGGCATCCGAGGGCACGGGTGATCGCGGTGTCGCGCAATGGCCACCTGCCACGGCCGCACGAGGACCCGTGGCGGCCCCGGTTCCCCGAGCCGCCGTTCACGGTCGCCGAGTTCCTCGCGTTCGAGGACCCATTCGGCGAGGCGGCCGCGCGGCTGCGGGCGTCAGGCGCCGACTGGCCGCGTGCCGTCGACTCGCTGCGCCCGATCTCGCAGGCGCTGTGGATGGCGATGGGCGACGACCTGCGGCGCACGTTCCTCGACGACTACCGCCATGACTGGGAGATCCACCGCCACCGCATGGCGGCGGAGATCGCGCGCGACCTCGACGCGTGGACGACGCAGGGCCGGTTCGACGTTCAAGCTGCCGCCATCGAGGTGGTCGAGCCCGCGGGCACGCGCCTGCGGATCCGGGCGCTCGCCGCCGGCGCCGACAAGCCGGCGTCGTGGGAGGTCGACCGGATCATCGTCGCCATCGGGCCCAACATGGACCCCATCGCGAATCCGCTGCTCGGCGCGGCCATCGCCGACGGAATCCTGCGACCTGGCCCGCTCGGCATCGGGATCGACGTGGACCCGGCGACGGGCCTCGTCATCGACGCGAACGGCGACACTCCACGGCCCGTGTTCGCGATGGGCGCATTGCGCAAGGGCGTGTTGTGGGAGACCTTGGCCGTGCCCGAGATCCGTGGCCAGGCGCATGACGTCGCGTCGCGGATCCTGGGCTCGACCGCCGGCTAGCCGGATCCACCGACGGCATGGGCGATTCGCCTACGCCGTGGTCTTCGTGCCACTCCCGTGCGCACAACGACACGTGTCTTCGAGATTCGGGGCGCCCGACGCGCAGACGGGCGTGATTCCCGTGCCGCGCGCTCCGGAAGCGGCGCGGGGGTGGCGTAACGGCGAAGCCAGGTGTCCTTGTGCCACCCCGGGTGGCGTGGCGGGCCGCCACTCGTGGTCTCGCTGACCCGCCACTCGGCCGGCGGTTAGTGCCAGGCGTTGGGGTTCGCGAGCAGCCGCTCGACCGACACCGGGAACGTCTCGCTCACGCCGTCGGCGAGCGAGATCGACTCGAGTACCTCCCGCTCGGCGGCCCGGACGGCGATCAGCGCCGTCTTGAGGCCAGCCGCCGAGCCCGGGTAGGACAGCTTCTCGGGTCGCGTGCCGGCCACGTTCACCAGGGTCCCGTCGATTGCCCGGATCACGTCAGCGAACGAGATCGCGGAGGCGGCGCGAGCGAGTGACCAGCCGCCGTCGGGGCCCCGGCGCGCCTTCACCAGGCCGGCGCGCCGCAGGTCGGCCAGCACCGCGCCCAGGTAGTTGGCCGGGATGTGCTGCACCTTGCCGAGCTCGGCGGTCGTCATTGAACCCTCGCCGTGGGCGGCGAGCTCGAGCATGGCCCGAAGCGCGTAATCGGTGCGGCTGGAGAAGCGCATGGCCGCAGCATACGACCCGTTCCTGCGAACTTCGCCGTCCCGGCGACCCGACGTTCCGCTACGATGCCGGGCGTCGGGCAGCACCCGTTGGAGTCCTCCTTGTCGAGCGAACCGCCCGCGAAGTTCTTCGTCAACCAGGGCCTGGTGACGAGCGCCAGCGATCTCCAGCACCTCCTGCGCCCGATCCTCAAGCAGACCGTGTCCTACCGGTACCTCCGGGGCCGGGACGTGGTCGCGCACGGGACGGGCTGGGTGGAGCGGATCGTGGCCGACCAGCCCGACGTGTCGACGTACTTCACGCCGATCGCGATCACGATCAACGTGGACTCGTTCGAGCACCTCGAGTTCGAGACCCGCCCCGATCAGCTGCTCGTCTACACGCTCGTGCAGGGCGACGAGCAGGTGATCATCGAGTTCGTGCCTGGCGTATCGGCCGAGGACGAGGGTCCCGGCGCCCCCCACCAGCTCGAGTTCGACACCAGCGGGTTCGTGCAGATGGAGCTCCTTGGCCTGGAGGGAGCCGAGGAGTAGGCCGTCGGCTGGGCGCTCAGCGCCCCCGCTCGCCCCGGACGTACGGGATGCCCAGCGCGGCCGGCGCCCCGATCCGCTTGCGCCGCGCGGTCCGCGAGCCCAGCACCAGCGCGACCAGCACGAGCACGTAGGGGAGCATCTCCAGGAAGAACGTGTTCGGGTGGTACTCGAAGAACGGGTTCGCGATGCCGAGGATCGTCGGCGGCAGTTGCATCGCGAGCGTGAGCTGGACGACCACCCCGAACAGGTACGCGCCGGCGGCGGCCCGGAGGGGTGACCACTGCGCGAAGATCACGAGGCCGATGGCGATCCAGCCGCGCCCGTTCACCGTGAGGGCACCGAACCAGCCGGGCTGGATGGCGAGCGTGATCGTCGCGCCGGCGAGGCCGGCCAGCATCCCGCCCACGAGCACGTACCGGTAGCGGGTGAGGAACACGTTCACCCCGAGCGCGTCGGCAGCCGCCGGCTCCTCCCCAACGGCACGCAGGTGGAGGCCGGCCCGCGTCCGATGGATCCAGTACCAGGCCACGGGGACGAGCAGGTAGCCGACGTACACGAGGACGCTCTGCTCGGTGAAGGCGATCGGCCCGAGCACCGGAATGCCCGACAGCAACGGAATCGAGAAGCGCGGTAGCAGCGAAATCGAGCCGGCATTACTGAGCCCCTCCCCGAGGACCCGCGCGAGGCCGGTCCCGAGGAAGGTGAGCGCGAGCCCGGACACGACCTGGTCCGCGCGGAACGTGATCGTGATGACCGCGTGGAGCAGGCTCAGGAGGCCGCCCGCGAGCATCGCGGTCACGAGGCCCAGCCACGCGCTGCCGGTCGTGACCGCTGTCCAGAAGCCGACGACGGCCCCGATGAGCATCATCCCTTCGACCCCGAGGTTGAGCACGCCCGACCGCTCGGCGAAGATCTCGCCGACGGCGGCGAACAGCAGAATCGTCCCGACCGCGATCCCGGCCGCCATGATCAGCTGGAGGTCCACGCTAGGCCTCCGTGCCCCGGGCCCGGTGGGCCGGCAGCCGGCGGACGATCCTGACGCGATAGCGCAGGAACACCTCGCTCGAGATCAGGCAGAACAGGATGATCCCCTGGATCATCGCCGGGACGCCCGATGGCTGGATCTCGCGGCCGGCGAGCACGAGCGCGCCGAACAGGATCGCGACCGGTACCACGCGCAGGGGGTGGAACTTGGCCAGGTACGCGACGATGATGGCCGTGTAGCCGTAGCCGGGCGAGAAGTTGTCCTGCAGGCGATGGATCACGCCGCTGACCTCGGCCATGCCGGCGATGCCCGCCAGGCCGCCCGATACCGCGAACACGAGCAGGATGATCCGCGCGATCGGGATCCCGGCGTACCGTGCGGCCCTGGGGTTGTCGCCGATGAGCCGGATCTCGTAGCCCAGCGCGCTGCGCTCGACGATCCACCACACGATGCCCGCGGCCACCAGCGCGACCAGGAACCCAGCATGGACGGTCAGGCCGCGGAACGCCGGCACCGCCGCCGCGAGGTCGCTCAGGCGCGGAAGCCAGGCCTCGACCGGGAACGTCGGCGTGAGCTGGAATCCACCCTCACTCCACGGCCCGAACACCCAGTATTGGATCCAGGCGAACGCGATGAAGTTCAGCATCAGCGTGGCGATGATCTCGTTCACGCCGAACCGGGCACGGAGCACGCCAGGGATCAGGCCCCACGCCGCACCGCCGAGAAAGCCCGCCACCAGCATGATCGACAGCACGATCACGCCCGGCGTGCCGGCCGGGACCAGTGGCACCAGCACGACCGCGCTCGCCGCCCAGGCGCCGAGGAGCAGCTGGCCCTCGGCGCCGATGTTCCACAGCCGCATCCGGAACGCCAGGGCGCAGGCGAGGCCGGTCAGGATCAGCGGCGTGGATTTGACCAGCGTGTCCGAGATGACCCCGACGCTGCCCAGCGACGAGCCGAGAATGTGGATGTAGACCCGGATCGGGTCGGCGCCGACGAGCGCGAGGATCACGCCCGAGATCACGAGCGCGACCACGAGCGCGCCCGCGGTCAGCGCCGGCGACAGCCAGCGGCTGGTGGCGAGCCGCGGCTCGAGGCTGATCGTCCACGGCGACGAGAGCCGCGGGCCTCCCGGGGTCAAGCTGGTCACCCGGCCAACCCGCCGGCGACGTGCCGCGCGGGCTCCGTGGGCTCCTTGTCGCCACCGGTCATGAGCAGGCCGAGGTGTTCCACGTCGGCGTCGGCGGTGTCGATGACCCCGACGATGCGGCCTTCGTAGATCACGGCGATGCGGTCGGCCAGCGCGAGCAGCTCATCGAGCTCCTCGGAGACGAGCAGGATCGCGGCCCCGGCGGCCCGGCGCTGGATCAGCAGCCGGTGGACCGTCTCCACGGCACCGACGTCGAGCCCGCGGGTTGGCTGGACGGCAATCATCACGCGTGAGCCGGACTCGATCTCGCGGGCGAGGATGATCCGCTGGAGGTTGCCGCCCGAGAGCAGGCGCGCCTGGGTGTCGATCGACGGTGCGGAGACCTCGTAGGCATCCTTGAGCTCGGTCGCGACCTTGCGCGCCGCCGCCTCGTCGATAGCCCATCCGCTCGCGATCGGCTCGCTCCGGTAACGCTTCATGATCAGGTTGTCGACGAGCGACAGGTTCGGCGCGCTGCCGACGCCGTGGCGGTCCTCGGGGACGTGCGCGACCCCGCGCTGGATGGCCGAGCGGACGGGCCGGTTGGCGACATCGTCACCGCCGACCAGCACCCGGCCGCTGCATGCCCGGAGTCCCGTGACCACCTCCGCCAGCTCGCTCTGCCCGTTGCCGGCGACGCCTGCGATGCCCACGATCTCGCCGGCGTGGACGTCCAGCGAGACGCCGCGGAGGGCGGGCGTGCCGCGATCGCCCTGCGCTTCGACGTCCTGGATCGACAGCACGACGTCCCCGCGCGCCCCTGGCGCTCGTTCGTGGCTCTCGGTGATCGTCCGGCCGACCATGAGGGTCGCGAGCTGGGCGCGGGTCGCGCCGGCCGCCGGGAGTGCGGCGGCGGTGACGCGGCCCCGACGCATCACGGTGATGCGGTCCGCGATCGCGAGCACTTCGCCCAGCTTGTGGCTGATGAACACGATGCTGTGGCCGGACGCCGTCATCGATCGGAGCGTCCGGAACAGCTCGTCGACCTCCTGCGGGGCCAGGACGGCCGTCGGCTCGTCCATGATCAGCACCCGTGCGCCCCGATAGAGCACCTTGAGGATCTCGACCCGCTGGCGCTCGCCGACCGAGAGCTGCCAGATCCGGGCCTTCGGATCGACCCGCAGACCGTGCGCCTCCGCGAGCCGCGCGACCTCCTCGTGCGCCCGGTCCAGCCGCAGCCGGAACCGCGGCGCGTCCAGGCCGATGAGCACGTTCTCGGTGACGGTCATCGACGCGACGAGCGTGAAGTGCTGGTGGACCATCCCGAGCCCCGCCGAGATCGCGTCGCGCGGGGAGCGGAAGGCCACCCGAACGCCGTCGACGAGGATCTCCCCCTCGTCGGGCTGGTACAGCCCGTCGAGGATGCTCATCAGCGTGCTCTTGCCGGCGCCGTTCTCGCCCAGCAGGGCGTGCACCTCGCCCGTGGCCAGCGCGAAGTCGACGCCGTCGTTGGCGACGACGCCGGGGAACCGCTTGACGATGCCACGGAGCTCGACGGCCGGGGGCGGATCGATCCCGGCCGTCGGGTCCTGTGCGGTCACGGTCTGCCGGTCAGGGCCGGGGGGCGGGTCGCGATCGCTCCCCACCCTCCGGCGTCACCTCGCGGCTGCCTAGTTGCCGAGCTTCGGCAGCTCGGCGGTGATGCCCTCGTTCCACCAGTACATGCAGGTCTTGCACTCGTTGCCGGGGGCACCGGGCGGGAACTGGTCCAGGTCCGCCTGCTCCAGCTTCTGGCCGGCCGCCAGGAGCTCTTTACCCTTGTTGTCGGTGATCGGCCCGGCGAACACGTCAAACCGCCCGAAGCTGCCGTCCAGCATCTTGGCCAGCGTGTCCTTGACCTTCTGGAGGTCGGCGGCAGGCAGGTCCGCGACGCCCTTGCGGGGCGTCTCGCCGTCCATGAACCCGAGCAGGCCCATCGCCTTGGCGTTGGCGTCGAAGTACTCGTAGCCGGCCTTGTAGGTCTTGGCCTTGACCGCCTCGGCGATCCGCGCGTACTCCGGTCCCCAGGTCCAGTACGGCGCGGTGAGACAGGCGTCTACCTTGCACGAAGCCGGGTGGTCGTAGGTCACGGCCCACTTGCCCTTCTCCTGGGCGACGTCCGCGACGGCCCCGGTGTCGGCCCCCGTGAACACGACCTGCGCGCCCGCGTCGAACAGCGCGGTCGCGCCCGCCTTCTCCTTGATCGGGTCGTGCCAGGTGTTGATGAACACGACGTCCATCGTGCACTCGGGGCAGGTCTGCTTGACGCCGCGCATGATCGAGTTGCCCAGCCGGAGCTCCTCCGGGATCGGGAACGTCGCCATGTAGCCGATCTTCGGGTTGCCGTCGGCCTTCGCGCGCGAGCCGGCGAGCATGCCGGCGAGGTACTTGAAGTCCTCCATCGCGCCGAAGAAGTTGCCGAAGTTCGTGCCGTTGCTCTTGTATCCGGTCAGGTGGAGGAACGTCGTGTCCGGGAACTCGCCGGCCACCGTCTCCATGAAGTCCATGTAGCCGAACGACGTGCCGATGACGTAGTTGAAGCCCTTCCGCGCGAGGGACCGGAACGTCGCCTCGGAGTCCGCGCCCTCGGGCACGTTCTCGACGTACGCGATGTGGGTGTTGTCCACGTGCTCGCAGATGTACTGCAGGCCCTCATAGTGGGCCTGGCTCCAGCCGGCGTCGTCGTGCGGCCCGATGAGGACCATGGCGACGTTGAACTTGCCCGCCTCGATCTCGGGGATCTGCGTCCCGGCGGCCGCGCCGGCCGCGCAACTGGCCCCCGCGCTCGATCCCGCGGAGGCCGCGGGGCTCGCCGAGCCCGACGAGTTACAGGCGCCCACCACGAGCGCGCTGGCAAAGAGCAACGTGAGTGTGCGGCCCGTGCGACCGATCATTCGATCCTCTCCTCCTCCTCGCGGCCTCCCTGCGAGGACGGGTGACTCAACCCCTCCGCAGGTCTCGGTGACAGGCCGCTGCCATCATAGGCTCCCGTCACCCGTCGCGAAGACGGGCGCGGGTGGCCCTCCAGATGCCGTGCGGTTACGGTTGGCGTCCGTTCCGTCCGGGCTACCATCACGTCCGTGTTCCACCGGACCGAGCTCCCCGAAGGCCCGCGCGTCATCTCGGCCCGGCTGCCGGGCTCGCGCTCGGTGTCGATCGCCGCCTATGTGCTCGCGGGGTCGCGCCTCGAGTCGTCTGATCAGGCCGGCGTCGCCCACTTCATGGAGCACCTCACGTTCAAGGGCACCGAGGGCTACCCGTCGTCGCGCGCGATCTCGGAGGCCGTCGAGGGCGTCGGCGGTTCGGCCAACGCGGCGACCGACCGCGAGTCGACCGTGTACTGGGCCCGGGTGCCGCGCCGCGAGGCCGCGACGGCGATGGGCGTGCTGGGCGAGCTGATCGTCCACCCCCGCCTCGAGGACGCGGACATCGACCAGGAGCGGACGGTCATCATCGAGGAGATCCGGTCGTACCTCGACGATCCGTCCGAGTACGTCCAGATGCTGATCCAGCAGGCGCTGTTCGGCGACGGGCCGCTGGGCCGCGAGATCTGCGGCGACGAGGCGGGCATCCGGTCGCTGCCGACGTCCGCGATCCGTGACTTCTGGGGGGCGATGTACCGGCCGGCGAACACGGTCGTCGCGGTCGCGGGTGACCTCGAGCACG
>DATDJA010000317.1:0-16282 GCA_036520795.1 Candidatus Limnocylindrales bacterium | reverse complement strand
ACGTACGTCGAAACATAGGTTGTGAGCGGGATCGTGGGGCTCCGTTCAGGCGCGGGAACGCTGAGGCCGGATCGATGCCCGGGCAGCTGCCGGGATCGGCCCCGATTGCTGACGCGGCCGTCGCGCGAAACGCGGCGGCCGACGTCAGCGGGGAACGCCGGTCAGGCGGCGCTCACCTGGATCGCGCGCGGGCCCTTGGGGCTCGCCTCGATCTCGAACTCCACGGACTCGCCGCCGTTGAGGCGGTCGAAGTCGAGCGGAGCCACGAGGCCGCCGCGGTGGAAGAAGTAATCCTTGCCGTCCTCGGCCGTGATGAAGCCGAAGCCGCGGTCTGCGACGACCTTCTTGATGGTGCCTTTGGCCATTGCGGTGACCCTTTCCAAATTCCCGAACCGAAGAGCCGACGCACGGCCCGTTCGAGAAGGGGGTCGACAACGCAGCATCACCACAAGAGGCGGTGACCAGCCCACGGTACTCGCTTGCAGGGAATTCCACAATGGACACGCCGTTCAGCGCCCGATCCGACCCGCGTCCCACGAGGAGCCAGCCATGACCCAGTCGAGCTTCGCCGCTGCCCTCCCGCCCGGCCCGCTCGTCGCCGCGGGCGAGTACCAGCCCGGCGTGTGCAACATCGGCCCCGAGGAGATCGCGCGGCGGCGCCGTGCCGGGCATGTCGGCCTGGTGGCGACCGTCGCGCTGTTCGTCGCCCTGGTCGTCGTCGGCGCACCACCGATCGCCCGGCTCCTCGTCGCGCTGCCGGCGACCATCGCGGCATCCGGCTACCTGCAGGCGTGGCTCAGGTTCTGCGCCGGGTTCGGCTCGCGCGGCGTGTTCAACTTCGGCGAGGTGGGGCCGACGGAGCACGTCGGTGACGCGGACGCGCGGCGGCGCGACCGGGCGCGAGCACGCCAGATCGGCGGCGCTGCGCTGCTGATCGGCGTCGCAACGGGGATTGTCGCGGTCATGCTGCCGGTCTGACTCCGGCCCCATCGTCATTCGTCCAGCACGGGCGCGGACCGCCGTCGGGCCGCGCTGGCATCGCACGTCCGGTGGCGCCGGCGAGGCGCCCGGCGAGGATCAGGGCACCGATCCACCGATCCACCGATCGCCCTGAACCTATCGACCGTCCAAGGAGACGACCGCGATGCCGGACCTCGCCGCCGCCCCCGCCGCTACCGCAGCGCAGGCCAACCCCGCCACCTTCGTCACGGACTCCGAGTCCGCCATCTCACGCTCCGACCTGCGCGCGCTTCGTGCGGCCATCGACGGCCGGGTCCTCGTCGCCGGCGACCTCGGCTTTGACGCGGCCCGCGGTGTCCACAACAGCCACTACGACCGGCAGCCCGCCGTGATCGTCCGTCCCGCGAGCGCGGTCGACGTTTCCCGCGCCGTGACGACCGCCCGCGAGCTGGACCTCGAGATCGCGGTCAAGGGCGGCGGCCACAGCGTGGCCGGGCACTCGGCAACCGACGGCGGGATGCTGATCGACCTGGGCGCGATGCGCGACATCGGCATCGACCCGATCCGCCGCATCGGGTCCGCCCAGGGCGGCGCGACCGCCGGCGAGTACACCGCGGCAGCCGGCGCGCGGGGCTTCGCGACCCCGTTCGGCGACACCGGGTCCGTCGGCCTCGGCGGCCTGACGCTCGGCGGCGGCATCGGCTGGCTCGCCCGCAAGCACGGCCTGACGATCGACAGCCTGATCGAGGTGGACCTCGTCACGGCGGATGGCCGGCTGGTCACCGTCAGCGAGGCGGCCGATCCCGACCTGTTCTGGGCGATCCGGGGCGGCGGCGGCAACTTCGGCATCGCGACCCGGTTCCGCTACCGGCTGCACCCGATCGAGATGGTCACCGGCGGCATGCTCGTCCTGCCGCTGACCCACCAGGTGCTGCGTGACCTCGTCGACGTGTCCGTGGCCGCGCCGGAGGAGCTGACCCAGATCTCGTTCGTGATGGGCCTGCCGCCCGCGCCGTTCGTGCCGCCCGAAGCCGTCGGGACGCCCGCCGTCCTCGTGATGCCCGTCCATGCGGGTCCGCTCGACGAGGGGACCGCCGCGATGGCGCCGTTCCGCGCGATCGCCACGCCCCTTGCCGACATGGTCGGCCCCATGCCCTACCCGGCGATGTACCAGCTGACCGCGGCCGGCGAGCAGCCGGGGGCGAGCGTCATCCGCTCGGCGTTCATGCCCGACCTCGACAGCGCCGCGATCGACACGATCGTCGAGCGTCACCGGAGCCCGGAGGGTGCCCTCGGGATGACCCAGCTCCGCGTCCTCGGCGGCGAGATGGCGCGCGTGCCCGCCGGTGCGACCGCGTTCGCGCATCGCGACGCGACGGTGATGGCCACGGTGCTCGCCCACGGCGAGGCCCCGTACGAGGACCTCAAGGCGTACGCGGAGTCGTACTTCGCCGACCTGTCCGGCCAGTCGACCGGCGTGTACTCGAACTTCCTCGGCGAGGAGGCGCCGAACCGCCTGCACGCGGCCTATCCGGGCGCGACGTACGAGCGGCTCGTCCAGGTCAAGCGGCGCGTCGATCCCGACAACGTGTTCCACGCCAATCACAACATCCGGCCCGACTGACCGCTCCCGCGCGTCCGCGCCCCCTTCAACGCCCCCGACGGACCCCGTCGGGGGCGCATCCGTGTCACGGAGACGTAAGGCAACTTCACCCGTCCGCTACCGTGGCTGAAGGGTCAGGCATCATGCTGCCCGGAGTGCCCGCGTCCTCGCGCGCCTGAAGCCCAGAGATGATGAGCGACCCCATGCAGCCCGCCCAGACCCCCATCGCCGACCCGGCGGCACCTCCCGGCGAGACCTTCGCCGCCGAACCCCCGGTCGTCGAGCCGGTCGTGCCGCTGCCCCCGCCGCCCCTGGCGGGCGGCCAGCCCCGCAAGAGCGGGCACTCGCGCTGGGTGATCGGCGTGCTGGCGCCCGTCCTCGCGGTCGTCGTGTTCGCCGGTGGCGTCGCCGTCGGCAACAGCGGGCTCGCGGGCGGATCCACCGCGAACGGGTCGCCGACCGGGTCGGCCGCCGGCGCCGCCGACCTCGCGCTGATCGAAGAGGCGTGGCGGGCGATCCAGGACAACTACGTCGACGCCAAGCACCTCAACGACCGCGACCTCGCCTACGGCGCGATCCGCGGCCTGACCGAGGCCGTCGGCGACGAGGGTCACACGTCGTTCCTGACCGCCGACGAGGCGAAGGCCGTCGACCAGTCGCTTTCGGGGACGTTCGTCGGCATCGGCGTCCAGCTCGACGAGGACGAGACCAAGGGCCCGGTCATCCGGTCCGTGATCCCGGGCACGCCCGCCGAGGAGGCGGGGCTGCGGCGCGGCGACGTGATCACGCAGGTCGACGGCACCACGACAGACGGTGAGGAGATCGACGAGGTCGTCTCGCGGGTCCGCGGTCCCGAAGGCGAGCCGGTCACGCTCACGATCAAGCGCGGAGAGGCCGTCCCGTTCGACGTGACGATCACCCGCAAGAAGTTCGACCTGCCGCTCGTCAGCTGGGCGATGGTTCCCGGCCGCAAGATCGCCATGATCCGCCTCGACCAGTTCGCGACCGGCGCGACCAAGGGCATCGAGGAGGCGATCAAGGGGGCCAAGGCCGCGGATGCGACGGCGATCGTGTTCGACCTGCGGGGCAATCCGGGCGGCTACGTCAACGAGGCCGTGGGCGTCGCGAGCCAGTTCGTCGGCGACGGCACCGTCTACCGCAGCGTCGACGCGAGCGGGACGGAGAAGGACATCGCGGTCGAGCCCGGGGGCCTTGCCACGGGCCTGCCGCTGGTGGTGCTCACGGACGGGAACACCGCGAGCTCGGCGGAGATCGTCACGGGCGCCATCCAGGACGCCGACCGCGGGACGGTGGTGGGGGACAAGACGTTCGGGACGGGGACCGTGCTCGGGCGCTTCGACCTGGCGGACGGGTCGTCGCTGCGGATCGGCGTCGAGCGCTGGCTGACACGTGACGGCCGCCCGATCTGGCACGAGGGCCTCGAGCCGGATGTGAAGGTGTCGCTGGCCGACACGGTTGTGCCGCTGCTGCCCGACGACATCCGGGACCTGACCCCGGCCAAGCTCGCGGAGAGCGACGACACGCAGCTGCTGAAGGCCCTGGAGATCCTCAAGGGCGAGGGCTGACACGAAGAAGGGCGCCCGGCAGGGCGCCCTTCGAGACGGTCAGAGGCGGGTCAGGTCAGGTCGTCTCGCGTGAGGCCGCCACGTGGCGGCTCCAGTCGGACGTCCGGCCGTTCACCGACGCCGAGCTCCCGGTCCAGCCGCAGATGCACCAGACCTCCTGGAGGCGGTGCTTGTACTCGGCGATGAGGTGCTTGCGGGGGTCCGGGCCGGGCGTCGGTCGCCGCGGTGGCAGACGCGGCGATGCCTTGCGGGCGTCGGTCACCCGATCAGGCCCGGCGCTGCGCGAAGCAGGCGCTGCAGTAGACCGGCTTGCCGGTCGTGGGCTTGAAGGGGACCTCGGTCTCCTGGCCGCACGACGAGCAGGTGGCCGGGAACATCTCCCGCGGCCCCCTCGAGCCGTAGCCGCCACCGCCGCCCGACGAGTAGCCGCCGGACGAGTAGCCGCCGCCCGACGAGTAGCCGGCGCCGGAGGAATAGCCGCCACCGCCGCCCTCGGCGTTGCGGGCGGCCTTGCGGTTGGCCCGACAGGTGGCGCACCGGCGGGGCTCGGTGAACCCGCGCTCGGCAAAGAAGTCCTGCTCGCTGGCAGTGAAGGTGAAGGCCTGGCCACAGTCGGCGCAGGTGAGCGTCTTGTCGACGTTCATGTCGATCCACTCCTGGAACTTGCGACGGTCTCGCCGATCGGCCTCGGTGTCAGCCGGGGTGGTGGATCGAGTGTGCCGTACTGGTATCGCCCGACGATGGGGCGTCGACGGAGGATACGCGATCCTGCGCCATACGGCGACCCCCCAGATGCACGGGGGTCCCGATAGGCATTACTTCTTGGCGGGCAGGCTCCCGGCGAACGTGATCGCGCGCTCGAGCCAGGCGTCCAGCTCGGCGTCCTGGGCGACCACGTCCGGGGGCAGCGTCGCGTAGCCCTTCATCGTTCGGCCCGGCATCGGCGCGAAGGGCCCCGCGCCGGGCAGCGCGATCAGGGCCTCGAGGTCGGCCGGCGCCAGCCGGACCATCCACGTGTCGGCGAAGAGGCCGGTCGCGAGGTTGCCGCCGACGAACAGGGCCGGGTAGCCGAACATCTTCCGGCGCACGGCCGCCGGATGGCGGGCCGCCGCGGCATCGAAGCGCTCCACCAGCTCGGGCGGCGACTTCGTGAACTGGGGCACGGCCATCAGCCGGCCTCGGATGCCGTCGCGACGGGCAGTACGAGGACGTACTTGCCCTCGAGCGCCGCCCTGCCCGGGATCGTTCGCCAAAACGTCGTCCACGCGCTGTCAGGGCGCGGCTGGCGCCGCACGAACTGCCGCCCGACCGCCTCGACCGAGGTCGATGAGCCGGGCCTCGGGCTAGGCCCCCAGCCGCTCCCGCCGTACGGGTTCAGGGGGTCGAGGATGTTGGCGCGCGTGACACGGAAGCCGCCCGGAGCCTTGCGGTCGACGACCGCCTGGTAGCCGCTCATCACCCACGCGTGGCGACCGCGCCAGACGAGCAGCCCGACCGGGCGCCGCTGGTCGTGGATCGCTCTTGCCGCCATCCGCATCGCCTGGCGCAGGTTGTCCGCGCCCACGACCTCGTAGGCGCCGCCGCCGCGGAGCGAGAGCGTCGCGGCCCAGCCGAACATGCCGGCCCCGCTGCGCACGAACCCCGGAGGCGTCGGTCCGCTCCGCTTCCGCGCCTGGACCTGGAGCCGGTGCTGGTAGGCGGCCGTCCGGTTCACGCCGGGCTTGATGATGTTGAGCATCATCTGCACGCTCGCGCCGACGCACTGGACCAGGTTCGTCTGGGCGACATAGTCGCGCGGCCCGGCGAGGTTGAGGTGCACGGTCCTGCCGTTGGTGCCACCGACCGGCGACCGGACGGCGGGTTTGTCGGCACGCGGGGGCGCCGAGGGGGTCGCCGCCGGCGTGGGTGGCGACGCCGGGGTTGCCGCCGGCGTCGCGGAAGGGACGGGTGCGGAAGTCGGCGGCGGGGGGTCGGGCGACGCGGGTGCCGGCGGCAGCTGCGCCGTGGCCGCATCGCCGGGGCGCAGGTTGGCGGCGACGTCGGCGAAGGCCTGCTCAGCGGCGGGTGCGAGCACGACCGGGGCGACGGCCACGACGAGGGCGATGGCGACGAGGAGGGCGGCGAGCGCGGTTCGCGTTGACATCGGATGTCGAACCATACGCCGGAAGCGGCGCCCCGGTTCCGGCGCTACCCGAACGGCCAGAAGATCGGGACGACGAACACCGACACGATGAAGAACACGACCAGCACGACCAGGCCGAGCCGCCAGTAGTCGCCGAACCGGTAGCCCGCGGCACCCATCGCGATCAGGTTGACCGGCGTCGCAACGGGGGTCAGCAGCGAGGCCGCGGCGGCGACGCAGATCGACATGAGCACCGGCCGCAGGTCAACGCCGAGCTCGCCGGCCGCGGCGACGCCGATCGGGATCATGATCAGCGCGGTGGCCGTGTTGCTGATCAGCTGGCCGAAGATCACGGTGACGACGAACAACCCGACGAGCAGCCCGTGCGGCCCGAGGCCGCCGACGACCTGGATCAACCCGTCGGCGACCAGATCGGCGGCGCCGGTCTGGAACATCGCCGTCGAGAGGGGGAGCATCGCCGCGACGAGCACCACGGTCGTCCAGGTCACCGCTCGATAGGCCTGCTCCATCGATAGCACCCGCAGCACGATCAGGGCGCCGGCCGCGAGGAGTCCCGCGACGGCCGGGGGAACGATTCCGGTCACCAGCAGGACGACCATCGCCACCAGGACCCCGATCGCCTCCCACGCCTGGAGCCCCAGCGGCACGGCCTGGCGGCGAACGACCTGCGGCTGATCGACCGCCAGCAGGGCCGGTCCCTCGGTCTTCTCGTCGAGGGCGCGCCACGGCCCCTGCAGCACGAGGGCGTCTCCGGCGTGCAGCTCGGCGACGTCGAGGTCGCGGCCGGCCCGCTGGATCGCGACCACCACGAGGTCGCCGCCCTCGGTCACCATGCCCCGCGAGACCTTGTCACCGATGAACGGGGACCGCGGCGGGATGAGGACCTCCGCCAGCCCGGTCTCCCGGCCGAACAGGCCGTCCTCGCCGTCGCCGGCCGCGAGGCCGTACTGGCGGGCCAGCGTCCGTGCGTGCCGGCTCAGGTCGGCCGACACCGTCTTGGGCGAGCGGATGGGCAGCAGTCGGTCGCTGAACAGCGCGATCACGAGGGTCGAGCCGAGCAGCAGCGGGATGCCGGCCAGCGCGAACTCGAAGAACCCGAACGGCTGCACCCCGTATTCGACCGCCGCGTTGGACACGACCATGTTGACGTTCGAGCCCGTGAGGGCCAGCTGCGAGCCGGCATGAGCGCCGAAGCACAGCGGGATCAACAGCTTCGACGGTGACCGTCCGAGGCGCGTCGCCGCGACCATGATCACGGGCAGGAGCGCCGCGACGGCCGCGTTCACGGTGACCACGGCGGTCAGCGCGGCGACCACCAGCACCATCAGCACCAGCAGGCGTCGCTCGCTGGTGCCCGCGCCGGCCATCAGCTGCTGCCCGGCCCAGGCGGTGACCCCGGTGGCCTCGAGGCCCTCGCTGACGACGAACAGGGTCGCGATGAAGATCACGACCGGGTCGCCGAACCCGGCCAGCGACTGCTCGATCGTGAGCACGCCGGTCGCCCACAGGACGAGCGCGGCTCCGATCGCCACGACCTCGACCGGCAGGCGGCCCCAGACGAACAGCGCGACGATCGCGGCGATGACCGCGAACGTGATCCCGATGTCGCTCATCGGGAGCTCAGATGGTCACGGGGTATCCCGGTCCGAGCGGCAGTCCGATCACGTACCACAGGACGAAGATGACGATCCAGACCACCAGCAGCACGAGGGCGTACGGGATCATCAGCGCGATGATCGTCCCGATGCCCGATTCGGGTTTGTAGCGCTGCGCGATCGTGACCACGAACGGCAGGTAGACCATCAGCGGCGTCACGGTGTTGAGCGGCGAGTCGCCCACGCGATACGCGGCCAGCACCGTCTGGGGCGGGATGTTGAGCTGCACGAACAGGGGCACGAAGATCGGGGCGAAGATCGCCCACTTGGGCACCAGCCCCGGCATGATGATGTCGAGGAGCGCGATCACCAGGATCAGCCCGACCAGCAGCGGGATCGCGCCGATTCCCGCATGCTCGAGGAACTCGGCCAGCGTGATCGCCAGCACGTTCGGGATGCGGCTGAAGTTAAAGAACGCGATGAACTGGGCGATCATCAGGAGCATGAACATCAGGCCGCCGAGGCCGTTGAACGTCTTGGTCACCGCCATGGCGACGTCCGTGCTGCTCTTGAAGGTGCCGGCTCCGACGCCGTAGCCGATCCCGGACACCAGGAACAGCATCGCGATGATGAACAGCAGGCTGTCCATGAATGGCGTCGCGCCGATGATGTCGCCGGTCAGCGGGTCGCGCAGGGGCGCGCCGGACGGGGCGGTCAGCAGGACGACCACGACGATCGAGATGAGGAACGCGATCCCGGCGAACTTCAGGCCGCGCGACTCCTTCGACGCCGCCTCCGGGGTGTGGTCCTCCTCGACGTGGTCGCCGGCCGGCTTCCAGGGGCCGAGCCGGGGCTCGATGACCCGCTCGGTCAGCACGGCCGCGACGATGGCGAGGATGATCGAGCAGGCGATCGCGAAGAACCAGTTGGACACGATGGTGATCGGCGCCTGGCCGGGAATGAGGCCGATGGCCTCATTGGTGATCTCGGTGATCATCGCGTCGGACGGCGACAGGATGAGGTTGACCCCGAAGATCGACCCGACACCGGCGAAGCAGGCGGCCATGCCGGCGAGCGGATGTCTGCCCACGCTCGCGAACGCCGCCGCCCCGAGCGGGATCAGGATCAGGTAGCCGGCGTCGGTCGCGACGCTCGAGAGCACGCCGACCATGATCAGGATGAACGACAGCATCCCGCGCGGCGAGACCGCGACCAGCTTGCGGATGAGCGCGTTCATGAGCCCCGCGCCCTCGGCGACGCCCGCACCCATCATCGCGATGAACGTGACGGCGACGACGCCGAACCCGGCGAAGTTGGCCACGAACGACGTGAAGATGAACCGGATGCCCTCGACGGTCAGCAGGCTCTGGATGGCGATCGTCTGCGTCTTGATCTCGAAGTCGTCGCCGTACAGATCCGTCATGCCCGGCCCGTAGACGCCCGGTTGGACGGTGTCCTCGTAGTAGTTCGGGTCGACGGCGATGGGCACCGGGACCGCGATGTCCTCGGTCACGCTCACGCCGAGCACGAACAGGACGTGCGACAGCACGATCACGAACAGGATCAGGTAGAAGAACATGATCGCCGGGTGCGGGACCTTGTTCCCAAGCCGCTCGATGCCGTCGAGCAGCCCGGCGGTGAACCCCTTGTTGCCCCCGCCTTCGACCGCGACCGCTGCCGTCATCCGTTCCTCCTCCGTCGTAGCGATCAGGCCGGTGGCGTGAAGTCGAGCGCG
Organism: Candidatus Limnocylindrales bacterium; assembly: GCA_036520795.1. Classification (GTDB taxonomy): domain Bacteria; phylum Chloroflexota; class Limnocylindria; order Limnocylindrales; family CSP1-4; genus CAIXZV01. The sequence goes on along the minus strand of DATDJA010000317.1, from coordinate 6,660 downwards.
AGCTCCACGAGCAGGCGCGCCCCGAACCCGGTGCAGCCCTTGGTCCGCCACGACTCGGGCGGATCGGCCTGCGCCACCCCGGCGATGTCGATGTGCGCCCAGGGGTGGCCGCCGGTGAACTCGTCGAGGAACAGGGCGGCGGTGATCTGCCCGGCGTTCGGACCGCCCATGTTCTTGATGTCCGCGACGTCGGAGTCGAGCTCGCGCCGGTAGCGCCGCTCGAGCGGGAACGGCCAGGTCCGCTCGTCGGTCCGCTCGGACGCCGCCCCGATCTGGTCCATCAGGGCCTGGTCATTGCCCATGAGGCCGGCGATCCAGGTGCCCAGGGCGCGCATCGTCGCGCCGGTCAGGGTCGCGATGTCGACGATGGCGTCGGGCTCGAGACCGGCGGCCATGACCAGCGCGTCGGCCATCACCAGGCGGCCCTCGGCGTCGGTGTTCATGACCTCGACGGTCGTGCCGCCGTACATCGTGATCACATCGCCCAGCTTGAGCGCCGTACCCGAGGGCATGTTGTCGGTGCAGCTGAGGTAGCCCGTCACGGTATTCCGGCAGCCGAGGTCGCCCAGCACCGACATCGCCGCGAGGACCGCCGCGGCCCCCGACATGTCGTTCTTCATCGTGGCGTGCACGGCATCGGATGGCTTGAGGCTGATCCCGCCCGAGTCGTACATGATCCCCTTGGCGACCAGCGCGAGGTGCGCCGTCGCCTGCTCGGGTCCCGCCGTCGGGCGGTAGGTGAGCTTGATCATGCGCGCCTCGTCGGCGCTGCCCCCGTTGACGCCGAGCAGGCCACCGCAGCCGAGCCGGGTCAGCTCCGCCTGGTCCATGACCTCCACCTCGAGGCCACGGTCGGCGCCGATCGCGACGGCGACGTCGGCGATGCGCGGGGCCGTGAGGTGAGCCGGCGGGGTGTTCGCGAGGTCCCGGGCGAGCATCGCGGCGCCGGCCATGTGCCGGCCGCGTTCGGCGCCGCGGGTCACGACGGCCCGGTCGGCATCGTCGGCAACCAGGGCGATGGACTCGACGCGTTTGGCCGCCGGGGTCCCCTTGAGCGGCTCGTAGGTGTAGCGGGCGAGCAGGATGCCCTCGACGATCATCTGGGCCGCGGTGCCAGCGTCCACGTGGGCGAGGATCGGGATGCGGACGGCGAGGCGGGCCTGGCGTCGGGTGGCGAGCCCGAAGGCGGCCGCGGCGTCACGGATGCCGTGAGCATCGATGCTGGATGGGTCGCCCACGCCGACGGCCACGCGCAGCGGCCCGTCCCCGCCGACGAGCGCATGCGTCTGGCCCGGGTTGCCGTCGAACCCGGCGGCCGTCAAGGCGGGCAGCTCGAGGCCGAGCCGGCTCGCACCGGTGCCGTCGGAGCCGACCGGGAACGCGACGGCCCCGGCGCCGGCGGGGACGTCGGTGACCACGGAGATCTCGACGGAACGCGCGTGCCGGACCGACGGCGTCGCATCGAAGTCGGGAGCAACGGCGACGGCGCGGCGCTCCGGCCTGCCCTCGGTTCCGGTGTCGATAGCGGTCATCGCCGACCTCCAGGGGTCAGGGTGGGGCAGCGGGCGAGAGTCGGCGGCGCAGGCCCCGCACGGCGGCCGTCGCGTCCCGATGCCGGTGCCGCAACCCCGCGGCGCCGCGCACCGCAGTATCGCCCACGTCGCCGTGCGCCAATAGGGTGATTCGCCGGCGCCTTGGTCGATCAGCCCGTTCAGGCGGTGGCGTCGTCCGCCAGGTTGGGTCCGAGGCGGCGCAACGCCTCGGCGTCGCTCACGCCGGCGCGCCGTGCATAGTCCTCGAGCTGGTCGCGGCCCATGCGCCCGATCCCGAAGTAGTGGCTGCCCGGGTGCCACAGGTACAACCCGGAGACCGAGGCCGCCGGCAGCATCGCCCACGACTCGGTGAGCTCGATCCCGACGCGCTCGGTCGCATCGAGGAGGTCGAACAACACGGGCTTGGCCGAGTGGTCCGGCGTGGCCGGATAGCCGGGCGCCGGCCGGATGCCCTGGTAGCGCTCGGCGATGAGGTCGTCGTTCGACAGCGTCTCGTCGCGTGCGTAGCCCCACAGCTCGCGGCGAACGAGCTCGTGGAGGCGCTCGGCGAACGCCTCCGCGAGACGGTCCGACAGGGCGCGGGCCATGATCGCGGAGTAGTCGTCGTGCGCCGCCTCGAACGCCGCGACCAGGTCGGTCGTGCCCTTGCCGGCGGTCACGGCGAACCCGCCGATGTAGTCCGCGACGCCGGTCGGACCCACGAAGTCGGCGATCGAGACGTTCGGGCGGCCGTCGGGCTTGGCCATCTGCTGGCGCACGGCGTGGAGGCGGGCGATCTCGGTCGTCCGGGTCTCGTCAACGAACAGGACGATGTCGTCGTCCTCGGTCGAGTTGGCAGGCCAGAATCCGACCACGCCGGACGCGGTGAGCGACTTGTCCTCGACGATGCGGGCGAGGAGCGCCGTCGCATCTGCGTGCAGCTCGCGGGCCGCCGCCCCGACGGTGGGATCCGAGAGAATCGTCGGCCACGCGCCGCGCAGCTCCCAGGTGGCGAAGAACGGCGTCCAGTCGATGCGCTCGACGAGCTCGGCCAGTGGGTAGTCCTCGAGCGCCCGGACGCCCAGGAACGATGGGCGCGGCGGGGCCTGTGTCCAGTCGAGCCGCAGGCGGTTGGCGCGCGCCGCCTCGAGGGTGAGGCGCGTCTCCCGGTCGCGCCGGCTCTCGCGGTCGCGGCGGACCTGCTCGTACTCCGCGCGGATCCCTGCGGCGTAGGCGTCGCGCCCGTCCCGGTCGATGAGCGAGCCCGCGACGGCGACAGCGCGCGACGCGTCGGCCACGTGCACGACCGGGGACGAATAGGACGGCTCGATCTTGACCGCTGTGTGGATGCGCGAGGTCGTTGCGCCGCCGATCAGCAGCGGCGTCGTCATCCCGTCCGCCTCCATCAGCGACGCGACGTGGACCATCTCGTCCAGCGACGGGGTGATCAGGCCCGACAGGCCGATGAGGTCCGCGTTGTGGTCCCGGGCGGACTCGAGGATCCGGGCCGCCGGCACCATCACGCCGAGGTCGATGACCTCGTAGTCGTTGCAGCCGAGCACGACGCCGACGATGTTCTTGCCGATGTCGTGGACGTCGCCCTTCACGGTCGCCATCACGATCGTGCCGGCCCGCCGTCCCGTGCCCTCGCGCTGCTCCTCGAGGTACGGGATGAGGTGCGCGACGGCCTTCTTCATCACCCGTGCGCTCTTGACGACCTGGGGCAGGAACATGCGGCCCGACTGGAACCGGTCGCCGACCACGTTCATGCCCGCCATCAGCGGACCTTCGATGACGTCCAGCGGCCGCGTCGTCGCCAGCCGCGCCTCCTCGGTGTCCTCGACGATCCAGGCGTCGATTCCCTCGACCAGCGCGTGGGTGAGGCGCTCGTTGACGGGGAGATCGCGCCAGCCGAGGTCGTCGACGGCGCGGGTGACGGCGGCGCCGCCCGCGTACCGCGGGGCGATCTCGAGCAGCCGGTCCGTGGCGTCGGGCCGGCGGTCGAGGACGACGTCCTCCACCCGCTCCAGCAGGTCCGGATCGATGTCGTCGTACTGCGGCAGCGCGCCGGCATTGACGATCGCCATGTCCAGGCCGGCGCGGATCGCGTGGTACAGGAACACCGCGTGGATCGCCTCGCGCACGCGGTCGTTGCCTCGGAACGCGAACGACACGTTGGACACGCCGCCGCTGATCCGGGCGTCGGGCAGCTCGGCCTTGAGCCGGCGGGTCGCCTCGAAGAACGAGATCGCGTACTGGGCGTGCTCCTCGATCCCGGTGGCGATCGCGAAGATGTTGGGGTCGAGGATGATCTCGTCCGGGAGGAAGCCCGCCGTTTCCGTCAGCAGCCGGTAGGCCCGCGTCAGCACGGCCACCCGGCGATCGACCGAGTCGGCCTGGCCGTCCTCGTCGAACGCCATGACCACCACGGCCGCGCCGTACCGGTGGCACAGCTTCGCCTGGCGCAGGAACTCGGCCTCGCCCTCCTTGAGCGAGATCGAGTTGACGACCGGCCGGCCCTGGAGCTGCTGGAGCCCGGCCTCGATGACCGAGAACTTCGAGCTGTCGACCATCACCGGGACGGCCGCGATGTCCGGCTCGGAGCCCAGCCGGCGCAGGTAGCGGGTCATCGCGGCGACGCCGTCGAGCATCGCCTCGTCCATGTTCACGTCAAGGATCACGGCGCCGTTGGCGACCTGGTCGCGGGCGATCGCGACCGCGTCGTCCTCGGCCTTCGCCGCCGTCCCGTTCGCGTGCCCCTCGCCGTTGAGCCCGGTCATGAGGCGGGCGAACTGGCGCGAGCCCGTCACGTTGGTCCGCTCGCCGATGTTGACGAAGGCGCCGCCGGGCATCGGGATCACGAGCGGCTCGAGGCCCGCGAGCCGGGTCGCGTGCGTGCGTTGGGGCACGACTCGCGGCTTGACGCCCGCGACGGCCGCGGCGATGGCGGCGGTGTGCTCGGGCGTGCTCCCGCAGCACGATCCGGCGAGGTTGATCAGGCCGGCGCGCGCCCATTCGCCCAGCGCCGTTGAGGTCTGGTCGGGCGTCTCGTCGTAGCCGCCGAGCTCGTTGGGCAGGCCAGCGTTGGGGTAGGCCGCGAGCGGCACGTCGGCCAGCCGGCTCATCTCGACGACGTGCTCGCGGAGCTGCTTGGCGCCGAGGGCGCAGTTGAGCCCGACCAGCATCGGGTTGGCGTGCCGGATGCTGGTCCAGAACGCCTCCAGCGTCTGCCCCGACAGCGTGCGGCCCGAGGCGTCCACGATCGTGCCGCTGATCACGACCGGGATCCGCCGCCCGAGGGCCTCGAACGCCTCCTCGATCGCGAAGATCGCGGCCTTGGCGTTGAGGGTGTCGAAGATCGTCTCGACCAGCAGGAGGTCGGCGCCACCGCGCAGCTGTCCCTCGGCGGACTCGCGGTAGGCCGCCGCCAGCTCCGGGAAGCTGACGTTACGGGCCGCCGGGTCGTTCACGTCCGGCGAGATCGACCCCGTGCGGTTGGTGGGGCCGAGCGAGCCGGCGACGTATCGGGGGCGGCCGTCCGCGGCCTCGGCGGCATCGGCGGCCTCCCGGGCCAGCCTCGCGGAAGCCTCGTTGATCTCGCCCGCGAGCTCGGACATGCCGTAGTCGGCCTGCGCGATGCGGGTCGCGGTGAACGAGTTGGTGCTGATGATGTCGGCGCCTGCCGCGAGGTAGGCCGCGTGGATCTCGCGGATGGCGTCGGGGCGGGTCAGGCACAGCAGGTCGGTGTTGCCGCGAACGTCCCGCGGGTGGTCGGCGAACCGTTCGCCGCGGAAGTCGGCCTCGCTGAACTGGTACCGCTGGACCATCGTGCCCATCGCGCCGTCGAGCACGAGGATCCGCTCCCGGAGCAGCGCCGGGAGGCGCTCCATCCGGGTCGCTCGCGCGAACGGCGTCCGGGGGGCAAGGGTCGACATCGGACGATGGAGTGTACGCCCCGGCTTGAGCGTGGCCCGCGCCCCCTATCTTCGCTCCGGTTGCACCCCGCCATGGCCGGCGGATCGGTGCCACCGTTAGGGACCACCAGTCTGCCGGCTCAATGCCGGCTTCACCCTCGATGGGAACCCGCAGATCGGTGCCATCGATGCGGGCGTCCCTATCGAGCTCGAGAGCCCCGTCGGTCGTGGCTCGGGCGCTCGCACACGGCCGGGCTAACGGTGGGGCCGATACCCCGGACGACATCCCGGCCCGCTCGCGGGGCCGGACGCCGGCCAACGGCCGAGGCACGCTATCCGGTCCAGTCGGCTGTCGGGGGTCCGCCCCGGTTTGAGCCGGACCTAAGGACACCTGAAGGCCGATGTCGAGGATGCCTCCAACACCGAGACCCCTCGCGGACTGGCTCGCCGGACCGCTCCCCCACGAAGGAACCGCATGATGATCGCGAACCAGGTCGCAACCACCGTCCAGCCAGCCGCCACCGCAACCGACGACATGCGCACGCTCCGCCGGCTCCGAATCGTGACCCGGCGACGGGTCAGAGTGGAGATCGACACGATCGCCGAGACAGCGCGCATCGTCTCCGACGGCGAGCTGGCCGTCGGGCTCGAGCTGGTCTCGCTCCTGGATCCCCGGACCCTGGCCTGGCGCGCGAGCCGCGAGGTCGACCTCGTCGTCGTCCACGATGGGTGCGGCGCCAGGGTCGGGGGCCCAGGCGGCATGAACGGACGGATCGAGCTGCCGGGCGCACTCGGGGACGGGGCGTTCCTCGCGTTCTGCTACGACGCCGAGCCCGGCCCGAGCGGCCTGTAGGCATGGAGACCTTCGTGATCCGGCTGTGGAGCCCGGCGGACGGGGCTCCCGCCGCGGGATCCCACGACGTGCGTGGCGTCGCGCGGCACGTCGGCAGTGGCGGGTCTGGCACCTTCCGCGACGAGACGGAGCTGCTCGAGGCCTACCGCGGTCAGCGGGGTCGCGTGCTGCGCCTGCTGGAGCTCACCGGTGGTGGGCCGCCGCGACGCGGCCCACGCCTGTCGCGTCAGCCGATCGACGCGTTCTGAGCCTCCGCCTCGCTCGCGGCGGACCCGACGTCGCGCCGGGGTAGCTCGCGGAGCAGCACGAGCAGCTCCGTCTCGTCGCGGAAGGTGCCAGACCCGCCACTGCCGACGTGCCG
>DATDJA010000316.1:0-9888 GCA_036520795.1 Candidatus Limnocylindrales bacterium | reverse complement strand
CGCGAAGCTGATCGCCGGCGGCCCGGATCGACCGCAGGGCCTGACCAAGGGCTACTACGTGCGCCCGACGGTGTTCGCCGGCGTGCGCAACGACATGACGATCGCGCGCGAGGAGATCTTCGGCCCGGTGCTCTCGGTGATCGAGTTCGAGACCGAGGCCGAGGCGGTCGCCATCGCGAACGACACGCCCTATGGCCTTGCGGCCTCCCTGTACACCGAGGACCTCAACGTCGCCCACCGCGTCGCGCGCGAGCTGCGGGCGGGCGTCGTCGGCGTCAACGCCTACTCCGAGGGCGACATGACGACACCGTTCGGCGGCTACAAGCTGTCGGGCTTCGGGGGCCACGACAAGTCCGTCCACGCCCACGACCAGTACACCGAGACCAAGACGATCTGGATCCAGCTGCGCGGGGCGTAGCGTCCCGGCGCGGGATGGGGCGGCCTGCCCGACCTGAACGCCCAGCGTTCACTCCGGCGGCCGAGCCGCCGTGTCGCACGCCCGGCGTTCAGGATGACGACGGATGCGCCCCGCAACCGGCGTCCTGCTCGCTCAGCGACCGGATCAGCGGTGCAACCGCTCGATTGCTCGCCCGGCGTTCAGGGAACGATGGATCCGCGCCGCACTCTGCAGTCACGCACGGAACCTTGGCAAAGGTGGGTAGACCTCGCCCTCTACGCTGGTCGCGTCTCTCCCCGAGACCCGAGGCGCCCGGCCTTCCCCCCCGAGGCCGGGCGCCTCTGCGAACCGGTGCCGCCGGACCCTGTCAGGGGTAGGCGGGCCGGGCCAGGATCCCGAACGTGGACGCCGGCCAGTAGCGCAGGAACGCGCGCCCGACGACGGACGCGACCTGGATCGGCCCGAACGCGCGCGAGTCCGCCGATGCCTCGCGGTGGTCGCCCATCACGAACAGGTCGTCGGGACCGATCGTCCAGCTCGACGTGTCGCCGATCGGCGTCGTGGGCTGCGCGTCGCCCGTGGCGTCGCGGTACGTGTAGCCGTCCTCGTCGAGGGGGGCGTCGTTGACGTAGACCGCGCCGTCCGGGTGGATCGAGACCTGGTCGCCGGGCAGCCCGATCACCCGCTTGATGAACGGCGTATCGCTGCCGTCCTCCCAGCCCTCGGGCGGGTGGAAGACCACGATGTCACCGCGCTGGTAGGCGCTCCAGTGGGGCGTCAGCTTGTCCACGAGCACGTACTGGCCCGGCTCGAGCGTCGTCTCCATCGACGTCTGGTGCACCTGGAACGGCTGCGCGATGAACGTCTGGATCACGAAGAACGCGACGAGCGTGAGAACCAGGGTCTCGACGACGTCGAAGATCCAGCGAGGCGGTCGTCGGGTCACGTTCGAAGTATGCCGGTGTCGCGCCGAGCGGGCCGTCGACCGACCCGGGCGCCCACGCATAGCGGCGCCGCTATGCTGGGCCGCCTGGAGGAGCCATGGCCGACAGCAACATCGATGTCGTCCCGCAGCCGCGCATCGACACCATCGTCATCGACGCCGCGACGGGCGCCCAGCGCCGCCGGACCGAGTACACGGGCACCGTATGGTTTGCCGGCCGCCCGAGCCTGGGCGGCGTGACGGTGGGGCGGTCCGCGTTGATCGAGACGCCATTCTTCCTGCCCGACAGCCTCCCGTACCGGCCTGACCCGCTCAACGACGCGCAGGTCGTGGTGACGGTGGCGATCCAGGGGGCCGAGGACGGCGGCCACCAGATCGCCGAGTATCGCGCCGGCCTCGTCGCCGACCCGCGCAACCCGGCGGTGTGCTGGATCCAGCTCCAGGTCCGTGCCCGCGCCTCGGCGCCGTTCGCGGTCAGCTACCGGGTCGACGCGCTGGTCGCCATGAACGGCATCCTCACCGAGGCCGGCTGACCCGGTGGCCGCGATCCCCTTCGAGCGCTTCGACGTGCTCACGTTCGACTGCTACGGGACGCTGATCGACTGGGAGGCCGGGCTCCTCGCGGGCCTGCGGGCGATCCTCGACCCGCGCGGCGTCGAGGCGGACGACGAGGAGCTACTCACCCGGTACGCGGAACACGAGTCGGCGCTCGAGTCGGGGCCGTACCTGCGCTACCGCGAGGTGCTGGCGCGCGGCGCCGAGGCCGTCGCCCGGGAGCTGGGCGTGACGGCGTCGGCCGAGGAGCTGGCGGCGTTCGGCGGCAGCGTGGCCGACTGGCCGGCCTTCCCGGACTCCGCGGCGGCGCTCGCGAGGCTCAAGGAACGGTTCGCCCTCGCGGTGATCACGAACTGCGACGACGACCTGTTCGCGGCCTCGAACCGTCGCCTGGGCGTCGAGTTCGACTTCGTCATCACCGCCCAGCAGTGCGGGGGCTACAAACCCGACCCGCACAACTTCGCCGTCGCGTTCGAGCGAATCGACCGTCCGCGCGACCGGATCCTGCACGTCGCGCAGAGCCTGTTCCACGACCACGTGCCGGCCAAGGCGCTGGGCATGACGACGGTCTGGATCAACCGCCGCCACGATCGGCCCGGCAGCGGGGCGACGCCCCCGGCGGACGCCACCCCGGACCTCGAGACCCCCGACATGGCGACGTTCGCGGCGCTCGCGACGGCGTAGGACGCTCCGGCCCCCGCCCGGTCAGGCGTTGACCGGCACCGCCAGCTCGACGGTGAGACCGTTCGCCACGGTCCCCGACATCGTGCCCAGTTGGTGCTCGCCGCCGTCGTCGCCGAACACGCCGTCGGTCGCGAGGCTCATCCCCTGCATGTTCGACACGCTCTGCTCGTAGCCGGCGGTCTTGTACACCTCGTTGCTGATGTCCTCGGGCAGCGCGATCTGCGAGGTCGCGATCTTGTTGCCGGCATCCGACGCCGCCGCGAGCGACGGATAGACCTCGAAGTGGACGTGCGGCCAGCGGCCCTGGTAGGCGGCCGGGAAGATGCTCGTGAACGTCACGATGCCGTCGTCACCCGCGGCCTGGACGCCGCGCAGGTAGTTCTGGTCCTCGACCCCCTGCGAGTACAGCGAGTAGCGGCCCTCGCGGTCGCAGTGCCACGCGTAGACCGCGGCCCCGGGCAGCGGCTCGCACCCAGTGCCCTCGTCCTGGATCAGCAGCCGGATGGTCAGCGGCACGCCCTCGGCCGTGCCCGAGGATGCCCCGAAGCTGGTCGTGATGTCGCTGCGCACGACGCCGCTCTCCGTGAGGACGTCGGGTCCGTTGGTGCCGTCGCCCGGGAACGGGCCGGCGGTCTCCTCGGGGATGACCGGAGCGCAAGCCGCGCCGGTCGCGGCGGACGCGGCCGACGACGAAGTTGCGGCAGCCGACGAGGTCGGCGACGTCCCAGGCGCACAGGCGGCGATGAACGCCGCGACACCCGCAAGGCCCATCACCTGGAGCACGCGCCGGCGGTCGATGAGCGTGGCGACGTCGGCCTGCAGGCCCTGGTCGTAGAGGTCGAAGGCGGGCGGCGCCTGGATCGCGATGTCGGTTCGAGGGGGTGTCATGGCTGGGCTCCACGGGAACGCGTTGATGACGCCAGCGTGGCCACCCAGCATGAGAGCGCGATGACAGCCGTCAAGCAACGGCCGTCACCCGCGTTGACGCGCGGGCTAGCATCGCCGCAGGGTCGCGCGCCCGTGTGCGATGCCGGGAGGAGCCCCCAGTCCGCGGAGGTTGCGTCGTGACCGATCGTCGACGTTTCGCCGGGCTCGTGCTCGGTGTCGCCCTCGTCGTGGCCGGCTGCACAGGCGCGACGACAACGTCACCTGTGGCCTCGGCACCGGCCTCCGCCGGCAGCGACCAGGCGGCCGCCGAGCAGTACTGCACCGACCAGGGCGGCATGCTCGTCGACCGGGTCGCGACGTGGAACACGAACGCCGACCAGAGCCAGTGGCTCCAGCTCGCCGGCCGCCAGCGGTTCTGCGAGTTCGAGATGGGCGCGGGCGACGAGACGACCCGGATCTCGGTCGACCTAGTGACGCTGTACTCGGAAGAGCCGACCCTCGCCGGCGTCGCCTACCTGTCCAAGGTCAAACCGACGCTCCCGCCCCAGCCGAGCGCCAACCCGGCGACCTACAACTGCCAGGAGGGTCTCGGGGGCTCGGCGTCGTTCGGCAACGGCGCGGCCGGCGGCGGCTGGGTCGACACCAGCCAGCCCGTGTTCGTGGTCATGGACATGTGCGCGTTCGAGGACATGTCGGCGATCGACGCATTCGGCATCCTCTACTACGCCGATGGCACCGTCCGCGGTGCAGACCTCGCGACGAAGATGCGCTACAAGCCGGGACCCGGAAACCGACTGCCGGCGATCTTCGGCAACTAGCCCGCCGCGGCCTTCGCCTCAATACCGGCGAGCGACTCCAGCGACACGCCCGGGTCCGCGAGTGAGGCCGCCTCGACGGTGCGCCCTGACGCGACGAGCGCCGAGATCGTCTCGTTGACCTTGTGCGTGTTGACGTTCATCCCGGCAACGACACGGCCCTCGTGCAGCCAGAAGGCGAGGAACTTGCGGTCCGCCGGGTCGCCACGGAACACGACCTCGTCGAACGTGGGGGCGAAGCCCGCGTACTCCAGGCTCAGGTCGAACTGGTCGGAGTAGAAGTACGGGATCCGGGCATACGCCTCGTCGTGGCCGAGCATGTTGCGGGCCGCGATCCGGCCCTGGCGCCGCGCGTTGTCCCAGTGCTCGACGCGCAGGCGGGTGCCGAATACCGGGTGCTGGGCGGAGGCGACGTCGCCGGCCGCGAAGATCCCGTCCGCGCTCGTTTCGAGGCGGTCGCTCACGAGGATCCCGTTGTCGACGGCGAGCCCGGCTTCTTCCGCGAGCGCCGTGCGCGGCATCGCCCCGATCCCGACGACCACCAAGTCGGCATCGATCCGGGTCCCATCGGCGGTCTCGACCGCCTCGACCACGTCGCCCCGGCCGTGGAAGGCGACGACGCGCTGGTTCGCGACCAGCCGCACCCCATTCGCGACGTGCGTCTCGGCGAAGATCGCTCCGACCTCTCGCCCGACGACCCGCTCCAGCGGGACCGCGGTGTCCGCGACCAGCGTCACCTCGCGGCCGAGCTGTCGGATCGAGGCAGCAACCTCGGCGCCGATCCAGCCGCCGCCGATGACGACGACCCGGCTCGCGCCGGCGGCTGCCGAGCGGAGCCCGTCGGCATCGTCGAGCGTTCGCAGATAGCGGATGCCGCCGAGGGCGCCGCCCGGGACGTCGAGCCGACGAGGCTCGGACCCGGTGGCGATCAGCAGCCGGTCGAACGCAACCCGACGCCCGTCGTCCAGGACGACCGCGTGCGCGCCGGCGTCGATCGCCGCCACCGTCGTCGACAGCTGGAGCTCCACCCGCTGCTCGCCGTACCACGCCTCGGGGTGGACGAAGACCTTGTCCAGCTCCTCCTCGCCGCGCAGGTACTCCTTGGACAGCGGCGGCCGGATGTACGGCCGGCGGGCCTCGGTCCCGAACAGCAGCACCCGGCCATCGAAGCCGTCCTTGCGCAGCGCCTCGGCCGCCTTTGCCCCCGCCAGCCCCGCGCCGGCGATCACCACCGTCCCCACGTCAGTCATCGTCGTCCTCCCCGTGTCGGTCTCCATCGTGCGCCTGTCCGCCCGTCGAAACGAAGTCCAGGCTGCAGCCGAAGGGCCGGGTCGCCGGCACGCGCACGTCGCCGCCGGTCAGGATGTCGTCCAGCGCGTCGAGCAGGTCATGGCTCCTCGCGCTCGCCTCGAACCGGGAGTCATCGAACCGTCCCTGGTAACGCAGGCGACGGCCCCGGTCGAGCACGAACAGGTGGAAGGTGCACTGGGCGCCGTAGGCCCGCGCGACGGCCTGCCCATCGTCGACCAGGTACGGAAACCGATAGCCGTCCTCTGCCGCCCGCTCGACCATCCGCTCGAAGCGCTCGTCCGGGTAGAGGTGGGGGTCGTTCGAGTTGATGGCGACCACCTGCACACCGCGGGGCCCGTACTCGGCCTGGAGCGCGTTCAGGCGCCCGGCATACGCCTTGGCCGTCGGGCAGCGGTTCGACGTGAACACGAGGACGAGGATGTCCCGCTCGGTCACGCACGAGAAGCCGTGGCGAAGGCGGTCCGTTCCCAGGAGGCCGCCGAAGGTGGGTCCCTCCTCGCCGATCGCCAGGGTCGGCCAGACGGGAGCCTCGACGTCGATCGCCGGCGCGGTCACGCCGCGGCCCCGGCGCGTCCGAACCGCTCCGGGCAGATCATGTTTCCCATGGCGCGTCTCCTGGCTCGACACCTGTTCTATAGCTAGCGGGCATTATTGATACACGGCCGGGCAAGCGTCAACTCTTTTACAAGCCGATCTTTCTGTTAGAGTGCCGCCGTGGCCACCGAGCAATCCCGACCCGACCCCGTCAGCGCGATCGCGCTCCTCGACGAGCCGACCCGCCGCCGGCTGTACGAGCTCGTCGCCTCGAGCGGGGAACCGGTCGGTCGCGACCAGGCCGCCACCACGCTCGGCGTCAGCCGGGAGCTTGCCGCGTTTCATCTCGACCGCCTCGCCGACGCTGGTCTGCTCGAGACCGTGTTCAGGCGTCTCGGCTCGCGCCAGGGGCCGGGCGCCGGCCGGCCCGCGAAGCTGTACCGGCGCTCGGCAGCCGTCGTCGCCGTCTCGCTGCCGCCTCGCGACTATCTGCGCGCCGCCGAGATCCTGGAAGACGCCGTCGTCAGCGTCGATGGCGCCCCGGGGCTGGATGCCATCCGGAGCGCGGCGCGGACGCGCGGTGAGGCGACCGGTGGGACGGCCAGGGCGTCGGCCAAAGGACGGCCGAGCCGTCGCCGGCAGCGATCGGCCCTCCTCGAGCTGCTCCGCGATGGGGGCTACGAGCCCGTCGTCGACCCCGACGTCGACACCATCCGGCTGCGCAACTGCCCGTACCACGACCTCGCCCAGCGAAATCGCGAAGTCACCTGTGGCATGAACCTCGCCTGGGCCGAGGGCGTCGTCGGCGGCCTTGGAGTGCCCGGCATCAGGGCGGTCCTGGCTCCCGAGCCCGGATCGTGCTGCGTGATCTTCGAGGCCGACCCGACGTCCCGCTGAACACGCGGGCGCTGGACGGCGACCGGCGTCACAATCGGTGGATGCCCGAGCTCACCGTCCCCGTCGCGCGGGTGCGCGATTCGTTCGTGGACGCGATGGACGAGTTCCGGGCCGAAGGTCGCGGCGACCCGGACGACTCCACCGTCACCGGGTTCCTCATGCGCGAGCACGCGCGGGCCTGGGCGACGGCGAGGACCTTCGAGCACTTCGTCAGCTGGCTCCGCGCGCAGGCGCTCGAGGAGACGCCGCGCAGCGACGGATTCGTCCCGGCGACCGAGCTGTGGTGGGTCGACGGCGACGCCTTCCTGGGCCGGATCCAGGTACGCCACCGGCTGACCCCGCTGCTGCTGGAGGTCGGCGGGCACATCGGCTACGACGTCCGCCCGAGCGCCCGGCGGCAGGGGCACGCGACGGCGATGCTTCGCGCGGCGCTGCCCGTCGCCAACGGCCTGGGCATCGATCCTGCGCTCATCACCTGCGACGCGACGAACACGGGATCTCGCCTCGTGATCGAGCGCAACGGCGGCGAGCTCGAGGACGAGCGCTTCGGCAAGCTCCGCTACTGGGTCGCGACGTCGCCCGCTTAGCTGAAGCGCCGGTCCGCCTTGACCTCCCCGACCCGGTCGACCCGACCCAGGTACCAGCCGATCCGCGGGTCGGCGCGATCGTCCAACTGGGGAACGTACGGCTTGATGTCGAGCAACGGCGTGCCGTCGAGGATGTCGACGTCCTCGATCCGGATCGTCGTTCCCTCGATCCCGACGAGGCGGACGGTCGAGAGGCCGATGGGGTTCGGGCGGGCCGGCGATCGCGTCGCGAACACGCCGTGGGGCTGGTCGTCGAGGAACGGAATGACCGTCAGGCGGGCGGCGTCGACCCGGTGGAGGTAGTACAGCAGCGTCAGGTGGCTGAAGCCGTCGAGGTCCGCGAGGCCCTCAGCGTAGGCCGGGTCGAGCTCGATGCTGCCGGTGATGCCCGTCGCTCCCGCCGCCTGCACCGGCATCCCCGCGGGATCCGAGAATGGCGTCCTGATGACCCCGATGGGCCGAAACGTGACCGGCTCGAGCGGCATCGCTATCGTCCTTCCTGCGACTCCCGACAGCCTACCCTCAACTAGGCTGGAGAGGCACTTGGTCGATCGCGGGGAGGACATCGGATGCTCACACCCATCGCGGCGGCGCCGGCGGGGGTCGTCGCGCTGCGGGCCGTCGGGACGGTCACCACCGACGACTACGACACGGTCCTGACGCCGGCGATCGAGGCCGCGATCATGGACCACGGCAGCGTCCGGCTCGTGTACGAGCTCGGTCCCGACTTCAAGGGTTACGCGGCCGGGGCCGCCTGGGAGGACGCCAAGTTCGGCGCCTCGTACCTGTCGAAGTGGAAGCGCTGCGCGGTCGTGACGGACCACACGCTGCTCGCCGATGCAGTCCGAGCGTTCGGCGTCATCATGCCGGGCGAGATCAGGGTCTTTCCGGTCGCCGGGCTTGCGGACGCAATGGCGTGGGCGGCCGCCTGACGGTCCGAGCACGAAAATACCCCCAGTAGGTATTGACAAGGGGGGTTGTCAAGAGGGCCTGAATGGCCTATAGTGCTAATCCAATGGCGTGTCGATTTGACACGCCACTACGTATGTCGGGTGGCGTGGACCCGATGTATCGGGGGTCTCGGGTGGAGCCGGGACACGTTGTGAGCAAGCCCACGGTGGTCGCACGGCTGGGTGCGATTCCGTCAGTTGGAGCGTCGTGATTTCTATCGATCCGTCTACTGCACCTGTCTCCGAGGCTGAGGCCGCCCTCGCGGCGGCGTCGGTCGAGCTCGATCCGGAGGTTGCCGCCCTGGAGGCGGAGGCCCTCGCGACGATCGCGGCCGAAGTGACCGCGGAGCCCGAGCCCGCGCCCAAGGCTGCGCCGGCTGCGCCGGCTGCGCCGGCCGCCCCGGCTGCCAAGGCCGCCGAGCCGGACGCGGACGAGGCCGAGCCGGTCGCGGCCGAGGTCCTCGATACCGACGATTCCGTCCGTCTGTACCTGCGTGAGATCGGCCGCGTGCCGCTGCTCACCGCCGAGGAAGAGGTCATCCTCGCCAAGGGGATGGAGCTCGGCGCCCAGGTCGAGGCGGAGCCGGAGAAGGCGATCCTCTCGCTGCACGAGTGGACGCTGCACAGCTCCGAGCCCACGGCCCGTGCCAAGGACCGCCGCTATGTGCTGCCGTTCGAGGTCGAGTCGCACCGGATCGTGAACCAGGCGATCAACGCCGACGGGGCGATGGACCTGCTGGTCACGGCGCCCTCGTTCGGGTTCACCGACGCCCTCAGCAAGGCCGAGACGGACGCGCTCAAGGAGCGCCTCGTCCGGGCCCAGGACCTGCGGTCCGTCTACAACGAGCGGCTCGACGCCGAGACCTTCCTCGACCTCCTCAACTGGATCGAGGGTGAGCTCGGGCGGCCGAACGCCGAGATCCGCGCCAGCACGGCCCTTCGCGCCCTGCGCGACTGGGCTCGCGGCGAGGTCGCCTACCCGGCGATCCGGCGCTACCTCGAGGCGGGCAACGAGACCGAGACCATCGCCGAGATGGTGCCGGAGCTCAAGAAGCTGGCCAAGCTGTCGCGGGACCACCTGACGTCGGCCAACCTGCGCCTCGTCGTGTCGATTGCCCGCAAGTACATCAACCAGGCCGGCATGGGCCTCCTCGACCTCGTCCAGGAGGGCAACGCGGGCCTGATTCGCGCCGTCGACAAGTTCGAGTACGAGCGCGGCTTCAAGTTCAGCACCTATGCCACCTGGTGGATCCGCCAGGCGATCCAGCGCGGCCTCGCGGACCAGAGCCGGACGATCCGGATCCCGGTCCACATGGTCGAGACGATG
>DATDJA010000315.1:0-3324 GCA_036520795.1 Candidatus Limnocylindrales bacterium | reverse complement strand
GGACGCGCGCTGCGGGCCGCCGGCCTGTCGGTCGACATGGCCGCCTCGATCGACTTCGCTCGGGCGCTGGGCCTCGTGGACATCGGCAGCAAGGGGATCGTGCGCGACGCGGGGGCCGCCCTGTTCGTGCGTCGTCGCGACGACCGCGAGGTCTACGACCGCGTGTTCGCCCAGTTCTGGCGGCGCCGTGGACGCAAGCTGCCGACGTTGTGCATGGAGGGCCTCATCCCCGACGCCGAGCGCGACGAGGAGGGCGAGCCGGGGGCGGCCGACGAGGGCGGCGAGGGTCGCGAGGCCACGATGTCGGAGCTCGCGACGATGGGCGTCCAGGTCGCGACGGATGCCGACGAAGGGGCGGAGATCGAGGGGGTCACGATCTCACCGGACGCCTACTCGAAGGGCGAGGTGCTGCGCCACCGGGACTTCGACCGGATGACGGCCGCCGAGCTGCGCGACGCGGAGCGGTTCGTCGACCTGCTGCGGCCCCGTCTCGAGCGTCGCAGGACCCGGCGGTTCGAGCTCCACCCGCACGGCCGGCGGGTGGCCCAGCGGGCGATGTTCCGGCAGAACCTGGCCACCGGCGAGCTGACGAAGTGGGTCTGGCGACGACAGATCCGCGAGCCTCGCCAGCTCGTCGTGCTGTGCGACATCTCGGGCTCGATGGAGCGCCACTCGCGGCTGCTGCTGCGGTTCGTCCAGGCCCTCGCGCGCACGAACGAGGTGCGCACCGAGTCGTTCGTGTTCGGGACGCGGCTCACACGGGTGACCCGGATCATGAAGGACCGCGATCGCGACCGGGCCCTTGCTCGGGTCGCGGACACGGTGACCGACTGGGCCGGCGGCACGCGGATCGGGGAGTCGTTCCGGGACTTCAACCATCGCTGGGCGCGGCGGACCCTGCGGACGTCGGGGATCGTGATCGTCGTGTCGGACGGATGGGACCGCGGGGACCCGGCGCTCGTTGCCGCCGAGACCGCGCGCCTGCGGCGCAACTGCCATCGCCTGGTGTGGCTGAACCCGCTCGCGTCCGCGCCGGGCTACCAGCCGCTCGCCGCGGGGATGAAGGCCGCGTACCCATTCATCGACGACTTCCTGGCCGCGGGGACCCTCGCCTCGCTCGAGCGCCTGGGCGAGATCCTGAGTGGTTCGTCGCAGGGAACCGCGCGGCGGGGATCGGCCGTCACGCATGCCACGACGGTCGCGCCGTCGCTCGGGCTGTTTGCCCCCGACGCCGCCCCGCCGCGTCCGATCGACGCCGAGACGGTCGACGCCGGCCAGGCGCGACCATTGACGTGATCCGCGGACGCTGAACCGACGAATCGGAGATCACGATGCAGGAACTGCTGGACACGCTCGACGGCTGGCGCGCGGAAGGCGCCGGCGTCGGCCGCGCCGTGGTCGTGCGGACGTTCGGATCGGCTCCGCGGCCGGAGGGCGCAGTCCTGCTCGTGACCGACGACGGCCGGCTCGCGGGCTCCGTGTCCGGCGGCTGCGTCGAGGGGGCGGCGGCCGAGGAGATCTGGGCCGTCCGCAAGTCCGGCCTCGAGCGCGTGATCCGCTACGGGATCAGCGACGAGGAGGCGTGGGACGTCGGTCTCGCGTGCGGCGGCACCATCGACGTGCTGATCTCGCCCCGCGTGCCCGCAGCGGCCGTGACGGCTGCCCGCGAGACGAGGGAGGGCCGGGGCGACGGGCGGGCGATCGTGACGCCGCTGCCCGCGGACGCGCCGCCGGCCGCGTTCGGAGCCGCGCAGCCCGGGCCGGGCGCCGAACCGCCCGAGGTCCTGGTCGTCCACGAGGACGGCGCGCTGGAGGGGTCGCTGGGGGACGCGGCCGCCGATGCGGCGCTGGTCGAGGCGGCGCGGGATGCCCTGGCGCACGGGGTGTCACGCACGATCGAGGTGGCCGGGCGCCAGCTGTTCGTGGAGGCCTACCCGGTGCGGCCGCGCCTGGTGGTGGTCGGAGCCGTCGAGGTTGCCCGGACGCTCGTTCGCCTCGCAAAGGAGCTGGGCTACGAGACCGTCGTCATCGACGGACGCGCGGCGTTCGCGACCGAAGCCCGGTTCCCCGACGTCGACCGACTGCTGGTCGGCTGGCCGGACGAGCTCGCGGACGAGATCGGCCTCGGGCCGGCCGACGCGGTCGCCGTCCTGACCCACGACGTGAAGTTCGACGAGCCGGCGATCGTCGAGGCGCTCCGGCGTGGCTGCCGCTACGTGGGCGCCGTCGGGTCGCGCAAGACCCAGGCCGACCGGCGGCAGCGGCTGCTGGCGGCGGGGGTGGCCGCCGATGACCTCGATCGCCTCCGAGGCCCGATCGGGCTCGACCTCGGCGGGCGTCTGCCGTCCGAGACGGCACTCGCGATCATGGCCGAGGTCGTCGCGGAACGAAGGGCGGGCACGGGACAGCCGATGCGGGAGCTGGCGCGGGCCAGGGAGGCCCAGGCGGCGGCCGGGGCGGCCGGATGAACGTGGGGGCCGTCGTGCTCGCGGCAGGCGCAGGCTCCCGGTTCGGCGGCGCCAAGCTGCGGGCGGTGCTCGACGGCCGGCCCATGGTCCGCCACGTGATCGATGCCGCCGTCGCGGCCGGCCTCGAGCCGATCGTGGTCGTGGTTCCGCCCGGTGACGCACTCGATGGCGTCGACCTCGCCCCGGCGCGCAGCGTCACAAATCCCATGCCCGCGGAGGGCCTGTCGAGCTCGGTGCGCCTCGGCCTGCGCGCGCTCGAGGGCGAGGCCGTCGAGGCCGCCGTCATCATGCCCGGCGATCAGCCGCGCGTCCGGGTCGCCGTCATCGCGGCGCTGATCGCCGCGGCGGAACAGCGGCCCGGAACGCCGTTCATGGTCCCGCAGTACCGCGACGACGCCGCGCCGAACCCGATCCTCGCGCGCCGCTCGACCTGGCGTCTCGCGGACGAGCTGGCCGGCGATCGCGGCTTCGGCCCCGTCCTTGACGCGCATCCCGAGCTCGTCGGCCGCGTCCCGGTCGACGGCGCCAACCCCGACGTCGACACGGTCGCGGACCTCCTTCGCCTCCAGGGCGTATCGTGACCCGCGATGTCGCCTAGGAGCGCCGCGTCCGCCGATCGCCTCGAGTCCGCGTGGGCCCAGCGCGTCCGCGAGAACCGAGACCAGGCGGAGCGGTTCCGCGAGACCCAGACCCCCGACTTCTATGCGCCGGTATCGTCGTTGTTCGTCGCGGATCCGCGGCGGACCGACGAGCCGGCCCTGGTTGCGCTGCTCGCATCGGCGACCGACGAGCAGGTCTGGCTGGACATCGGGGCCGGCGCGGGCCGCTACGCGCTGCCGCTCGCGCTGGTCGTGCG
>DATDJA010000314.1:0-3610 GCA_036520795.1 Candidatus Limnocylindrales bacterium | reverse complement strand
CGAGATCATCCTGCTGGTCGCCGACCTCCAGGAGCTCAAGGCCAACCCCAAGCGTGACGCGGTCGGCACCGTGATCGAGGCGGAGCTCGACAAGGGCCGCGGTCCGGTGGCGACGCTGATCGTCCAGACCGGCACGCTGCGCGTCGGCAACGTCGTCGTGGTGGGCAACACGTTCGGCAAGGTCCGCGCGCTCGAGACGGCCGAAGGCAAGCGCGTCCAGAAGGTGGGTCCGTCGTCAGCCGTGGTCATCCTCGGCCTGGCGGACGTCCCCGAGGCCGGCGACATCCTGCGCGTCGTGGGCGACGAGAAGATCGCCCGTACGCAGGTCGAAACCCGCAAGAACGAGCAGGCCGCTCGCGAGGGTGGCGGCGGCGGTCGCGCGACGCTCGAGGACCTCTACCGCCAGATCCAGGCCGGCCAGGCCAAGGAGCTGCGGATCATCCTCAAGGCCGACGTGTCGGGTTCGCTGGGTGCCATCGACCACGCGCTCGAGCAGCTCGGCACGGACGAGGTCAAGATCAACATCCTGCTCGAGGCCGCGGGCGACATCACGGACAACGACATCATGCTCGCGACGGCGTCGAACGCCATCGTGGTCGGGTTCAACACCGCGATCACGGAGACGGCGCGGCGCGCCGCCGAGAGCGAGGGCGTCGACGTCCGCCTCTACGACATCATCTACAAGCTCACCGACGACATCGACGCGGCCCTCAAGGGCCTGCTCGAGCCGGAGATCGTGGAGGTCGTCGAGGGCCGCGCCGAGGTGCGCCAGATCTTCCGGGTCGGCAAGAGCACCGTGATCGCCGGCTGCTACGTGACCGACGGGCGGATCGTCCGCAACGGCGGCGCGCGGGTCTGGCGTGGCGGCAAGGTGATCGAGACCGACAAGATCGATTCCCTGCGGCGGTTCCGCGACGACGTTCGTGAGGTCGCCCAGAACTTCGAGTGCGGGATCGGCCTCGCCGGGTACAACGACCTGGTCGAGGGCGACATCATCGAGTGCTTCACGAACCAGACCCGCAGCCGGGTAGTCGGCTGACGGCGTCGCGCCCATGAGCCAGAGGATCGACCGGGTCGACGAGCTGCTGCGCCAGGAGATCGGGGCGCTGCTCGCGAAGGAGGTCGCCGACCCGCGGATCGGGTTCGCGACGATCACGGACGTCGAGACGTCGCCCGACCTCGGTCATGCCAAGGTCTGGGTGAGCGTGATCGGCGGCAAGGCCGATCGCGACGAGACGCTGCGCGCGCTCCAATCCTCGATGGGCTACATCCGCCACGAGCTCGGACGCCGGCTCCGGATCCGGCGCATCCCCGAGCTCCACGTGCGCCTCGACGATTCGGCCGAGCGTGGCACCCGCCTGCTGCACCTGCTCAACGAGCTCGAGGCCGGCACGGACCCGCAGGCGATCGTCCCGTTCGAGGAGTCGCTCCCGAAGCCGGTGAAGCGCCTGCCGCACGAGGGCGACACGGACGAACCCGTGGCCCAGCCGCCCGCGAAGCCCACCCGGAAGCGGCCATCCGCCCGACGCGGCTCGTATCCCGCGCGGGCCAGCAGCCATCGGGCGAAGGGCGGCGGCAAGCCGGCCGGCGGGAAGCCCCGGTCCGGCAAGTCGAAACCGCCCCGCGGATGACGACTGCGGTCGACCTCGCCGCCCTCGCCCGTGACGCCGTCCCCGCCGAGGTGGTCGCGCGGCTGCGCGGTGCCCGCGAGGTACTCGCAGTGGGCCACGAGAACCCCGACGCCGACACCCTGGGGGCGACCTTGGCCGTGTGCCGCCTGGTCGAGTCGCTGGGGGGCCGGGCGACGGCCATGTTCTCCGACGTGCCGCCACCGCTCTACGCGTTCATCCCCGACGTCGAGCGCGTGCGCACCGACCCCGACCCGTCCGTCGCCTACGACCTGCTGGTGCTGTCGGACTGCGCGACCGCGGAGCGCGTCGGCCCCGTGGCCGATCGCCATCCGGCCCTGTTCAGGGACCTGTCGCGCCTCGTGATCGACCACCACGCGTCGAACGACGCACAGGGACCCGGGGACTGGGTCGATCCGGGTGCCGCGGCGACCTGCGAGATGGTCGCCCTGCTCGCGGTGCGGCTGGGCATCCCCCTCGACGCGGGCGGCGGCGCGCTCGCGAACGCGCTGATGGCCGGCATCGTCATGGACACCGCGACCTTCGCCCATCCGAACGCGACGCCGAGGACGCTGGCGGTCTCGGCGGCGCTCGTCGAGGCGGGCGCGCCGCTGTCCGACATCTCGCGGCGGCTGTACCGGACCAAGCCCGACGCCCAGCTGCGCCTGTTCGGTCGGGTGCTGGAGCGGCTGCGGACCGCGCCCGACGGCCGCGTGATCTGGTCGACGCTGCTCGGCGGCGACCTCGAGGCGACCGGCGCGCTGCCCGCGCACTCCGAGGGGATCATCGACCTGCTCGCCCAGTCCGAGACCGCCGTGGTCGCGATGCTGCTCAAGGAGCAGGACGACGGCACCACGCGCCTCAGCGTGCGGACCAAGCCCGGTGGCGTCGACGCCACCGTCCTGACCGGCCTGTTCGGCGGCGGGGGCCACGCTCGCGCGGCGGGCGCGACGGTGGCCATGCCGCTCGACGCTGCGACCGTCGCGGTCTGCGCCGAGGCCGGACGCCTCGCCGCCGCCGTCTCGCGGTGACCCGCGGAGGGCGGTCCGGCGGGCTCGACGGCGTCCTGATCGTCGCCAAGCCCTCGGGGCCCACGTCGCACGACGTGGTCGGTCTCGTGCGCCGCCTGTCGTCGACGCGCCGCGTCGGACACGGTGGGACGCTCGATCCGTTCGCGGCCGGCGTGCTGCCGGTCTTCCTCGGCCGGGCCACCCGGCTCGTCGAGTACCACCTCGGCGCGCCCAAGCGGTACCGGGCGACGATCTGCCTCGGCGCACGGTCGACGACCGACGACATCGACGGCGAGCGAACCCCGGTCGACGGCCCGCCTGTGACCCGCGAGGCGCTGGTCGATGCCCTGGCGGCGTTCACGGGCCCGATCCGCCAGGTGCCCCCGGACTACAGCGCGGTCCAGGTCGCCGGTCGGCGGGCGTACCAGCTGGCGCGCTCCGGCCAGCCGGTCGAGCTGGCGGCTCGTGAGGTGACCATCCACGAGCTCGAGCTGGTCGAATGGGACGATGTCGATCCCGCGCGCCCGGTCGCGGTCGTCGACGTCATGTGCTCCGCCGGAACGTACATCCGGGCGCTCGCGCGGGACCTCGGCGAGCGCCTCGGGACGGGCGCCTACCTCGGGGCGCTGGTGCGGACGGCGTCCGGCGGCTTCAGGCTCGAGGATGCGATCTCGCTCGACGACCTCCGCGCCCATGCCGGCGACGGCCCGGCCGGCGTCGAGCAGATCCTGCGCCCGATCGACGCCGGCCTCGAGGATCTGCCGCACGCGGCGATCACCGCCGACGAGATCCGGCGACTCGGCGAGGGGCTGATCACGGCACCCAAGGCCCCGCTCGCGATCCGCGATGCGCCGATCGTCCTCGCCGTGGGGCCTGACGGCCGCGTCGCCGCCGTCTGCCGTGCCGTCGCCGGTGCCCTGCACCCGCACAAGGTGCTGGTCGAGCGCGACATGACGCCGCGCGATCGCGGCG
>DATDJA010000313.1:0-3921 GCA_036520795.1 Candidatus Limnocylindrales bacterium | reverse complement strand
CTCGGCGACTACGCCAACTTCAAGTTCAAGCCCGAGATCGAGACCATCGACGACGCGAAGATCGACAACGTCGTCGAGGAGCTGCGCGACCAGAACGCGACGCTGGCGGCGGTCGAGGACCGAGGGGCGAGGGACGGCGATTGGGCCGTCATCGGGTTCGCGGGTACGAAGGACGGCGTCCCGTTCGACGGCGGGACGACGGAGCGGATGCCGCTGATCATCGGCG
This sequence comes from Candidatus Limnocylindrales bacterium, assembly GCA_036520795.1. Lineage (GTDB taxonomy): Bacteria > Chloroflexota > Limnocylindria > Limnocylindrales > CSP1-4 > CAIXZV01. The sequence goes on along the minus strand of DATDJA010000313.1, from coordinate 3,695 downwards.
AGGACCGCCTGATCCCGGGGTTCGAGGCGAACCTCGTCGGCCTCACCCCCGGCCAGTCGACCGAGTTCGACATCACGTTCCCCGAGGACTACCCGGAGGCGTCGCTCGCCGGCCAGCAGGTCCACTTCGCCGTCGACCTGCGGGAGCTCCGCGAGAAGGTTCTGCCCGACGCCGACGACACGTTCGCCCAGTCGATGGGGGACTACGCCGACCTCGCGGGGCTCAAGGCCGACATCGCCGATCGCCTCGGCCGCAGCGCCCTTGATCGCGCCCGCCACGAGTTCAGCGACAAGATCATCGAGTACGCCGTCGCCAACTCGACCATCGAGCTCCCGGACATCCTGATCGACCAGGAGGTCGAGGTGATGCACGACGAGTTCCGGGCGACGCTCGCCCGCCAGGGGATCTCCGAGCCCGCGTACCTCAAGGCCACCGACAAGACCGAGGCGGACCTCCACACGGAGTTCAGGCCGCGAGCGGAGCAGCGGGTCAAGGTGCTGCTCGTGCTCTCGAAGATCGCGGACACCGAGGCGATCGACGTCCCCGACGCCGACGTGGAGGCGCAGGTCGAGCTCGCGCGCACGCGCTACCGCGACGACCCCAAGACGATCGCCTACTTCGAGTCCGAGCGCGGCCGCAACTTCATCCGGAGCACACTCCGCCGGACGCGCGTCGTCGAGACGCTGGTCGACCGCTGGCTGGCGGCGCATCCCGAGCACCAGGCCCTGCCTCACATGGAGGACGACGCGCCGTCGGCCGTCGAGGCGCCCGAGGCCGAGGCCGCCGCATCCATCGACGCGACCGATCCCGGCTCGATCCCCGGCGCGACCGCCGCCACCGCCGTCGCCGAGCGCTAGATCAGCTCCCGAGACCACCAACCACCGAACATGCAGCCGACGCCCGATCAAGCGCAGGGGAGACCCCAGATGCTCGTCCCGATGGTCATCGAATCCACCAGCCGTGGCGAGCGCGCCTACGACATCTACTCGCGCCTCCTGCGGGAGCGGATCATCTTCCTCGGCGACGCGATCGACGACCATCTCGCCAACCTGGTCATCGCGCAGCTGCTGTTCCTGGAGTCCGAGGACCCCGAGAAGGACATCAGCCTGTACATCAACTCGCCCGGCGGCGTCGTGACCAGCGGCCTCGCGATCTACGACACGATGCAGTACCTGCGGGCGCCCGTGAGCACGATCTGCATCGGCATGGCGGCGTCGATGGCGGCGGTCCTCCTGGCCGCCGGTGCGAAAGGCAAGCGGTACGCGCTGCCGCACAGCCGAGTGATGATCCACCAGGGATCCGGCGGCTTCCGGGGCAACGCGCCCGATGCGCTGATCCAGATGAAGGAGTGGGAGTATCTCGTCCGGGTGAACCACGAGATCCTCGCGACCCACACGGGCCAGACGGTCGAGAAGGTCATCGCGGACACCGATCGGGACTATTTCATGGGTCCCGACGACGCCAAGGCATATGGCATCATCGACGCGGTGTACACGCTGACCGGTGACTCGCTGATCGCGCAGGCGCACGACGCCGGGCGTTCGGGCGGGGAAGGACCGGCCGGTGACGCCGACACGGACGTCGCGGAGCCAGGCCCCGCGACGGACCACTAGCGCAGGGGAATCGAAGCGTGCCGGTCACGACGTCGGGCTCGAAGGGGACCAAGGTTCCCTACCGCTGCTCGTTCTGCGGCAAGAGCCAGGAGCAGGTCCGCAAGCTGATCGCGGGCCAGGGCGTCTACATCTGCGACGAGTGCATCAACCTGTGCCAGGAGATCATCGAGGAGGAGATGCTGGAGGCGCCCAAGACGCGCCCCACCCAGCAGAAGCTCCCGAACCCCCGTCAGATCACGGGCTCCCTCGACCAGTACGTGATCTCGCAGGAGAAGGCCAAGAAGGTCCTCTCGGTCGCGGTCTACAACCACTACAAGCGGATCAACGCCGGTTCGGCCGTCGACGACGTCGAGCTCCAGAAGTCGAACGTCCTGCTCGTGGGCCCGACGGGATCGGGCAAGACGCTGCTCGCCCAGACGCTGGCGCGGATCCTGGACGTGCCGTTCTGCATCGCCGACGCGACGTCGCTGACCGAGGCCGGGTACGTCGGCGAGGACGTCGAGAACATCCTGCTGCGCCTGATCCAGGCGGCGGACTTCGACGTCGCCCGCGCGCAGCGCGGGATCATCTACATCGACGAGATCGATAAGATCGCGCGCAAGGCGGACAACCCCTCGATCACCCGCGACGTATCGGGCGAGGGCGTGCAGCAGGCCCTGCTCAAGATCCTCGAAGGAACGCTTGCGAACGTGCCGCCCCAGGGCGGGCGCAAGCATCCCCACCAGGACTTCATCCAGATCGACACCACGAACATCCTGTTCATCTGCGGCGGGGCGTTCGACGGGCTCGAGCGGATCGTCGAGGAGCGGGTGGGCAAGCGGCCCATCGGCTTCGGGTCCGAGGGCGGGATGTCCCGTGCGGACCGGGCCAAGATCATCGAGAAGCTGATGCCCGAGGACCTGCTCAAGTACGGGCTGATCCCGGAGTTCATCGGCCGGCTGCCGGTGATCGTGACGCTCTCGCCGCTGACCGCCGACGACCTGATGCGGGTCCTGGTCGAGCCGAAGAACGCGGTCACACGCCAGTTCCAGAAGTTCCTCCAGCTCGACAAGGTCGAGCTCGTGTTCACCGATGCCGCCCTCAAGGCGGCGGCCGAGGTCGCCCTGGACCGCAAGACCGGCGCCCGGGCGCTGCGCTCGATCGTGGAAGAGGCGCTGCTCGAGGTGATGTTCGACATCCCGGAGCGCACCGACGTCCGCAAGTGCATCATCACCGAAGAGACGATCCGCGAGCGCCGCTTGCCGCTGCTCCTCACCAAGTCCGACGTGGACAAGGGCGTCGACGAGACGAACTACGAGGAGTGGGTCGCCGCCCGCGGCGAGAGCGCCTAGTCCTCGGCGCGCCCCGGCGCAACTCGCGCGCCCCCGGCGCCCCCCGGCACGCCCGCGCCCCCGGCCCCGCGCCCCGGGAGCCACCTCGCCGCCTGCGTAGTCGCTCCATTTCTAGCCCACGCTCATCGCCCGGGGCAAGCGGCGAAGCGTCCCTTCGCGAGTGGCTCCACCGCCCTGCTATGACCAGGCACATGCGTGCAGCGCATCGCAGCCGGCTCATGGGGGCCGAAGCCCGCCCCGGTGCGCCATCGATCGCCGCTAAGTGGTGATGCAGTGCCGCCTGCAAGCATGCAGCGACTATGGGAACGCGCATCCGCACCCGGCTGGCGGGCGACGCCGCGCGAACCAACCGCGAACAACTCGCGCGACTTGGAGCGGAAGTCCGCAACGCACGCCGCCGGCGGCGTCTCACGCAGGCCGCGTTGGGCACTCGCGTCGGCCTCAGCCAGTCGGCTATCAGCCGGGCGGAGCGGGGCCTCGGTGGGGGATTGACCCTCGATGCGTGGCAGAGGATAGCCATCGCGCTCGGAATCACGCTGCGGATCAATCTCCAGCGCGATCCGCTGGCGGAGACCGCCGACGCCGGCCACCTGGCGATGCAGGAGCTCGTCCTGCGGCTGGGCCGGGCCGCGGGCTACAAGGGCGTGCTCGAGTTGCCCACGAAGCCCGCCGAGCCGTGGCGATCCATCGATGTGGCGCTCATCGACGACGCGCGCCGGCGCCTGACAGTCGTCGAGTGCTGGAACACGAT
>DATDJA010000312.1:0-3972 GCA_036520795.1 Candidatus Limnocylindrales bacterium | reverse complement strand
GTCCTCGGCGTGTTCCAGGTCGAGTCCGCGGCGGCGGTCGAGGCATCGCCCGAGACCGCGGGGATCGATGGCGTCGACGTGCTGTTCGTGGGGCCGGCGGACCTGTCCCACTCGATGGGCATGCCCGGCCGATTCGACGAGCCGGCGTTCGTGGCCGCCCTCGATCGGGTCGTCGGCGCCGCCCGTGCCCAGGGGAAGTCGGCCGGGATCCTGTTGCGCGATGCGTCCGGCGTCGCCGCGGCCCACGCCCAGGGCTTCACGTTCATCGGGATCGGGTCCGACTCGTCGTTCATGGTCGCGGCGGCGCGCGCCGGCCTCGCCCAGGCGCGGGCGGCGGCCGGGCTGCCGGGCTAGCCTTCCCGGTCAGTCCTCCGCCAGCCGGACCACCGGCTGGGGCAGCAGCGGCTCGTCGTCGGCCCCGTCGGTGGCGTCCGCACCCCGCGGCCGGCCCGTCTGCGCCAGCACGACGCCCGCGAGGATCAGCGCCCCGCCGGCCAGCTGCACGGGCTCGAGGCGCTCCCCGAAGATGACGCCCGCCGCGACGATCGTCCACAGCGGCTCGATCGTCGATACGAGTGACGCCTGGGCTGCGCCGATCCGCTGGGCACCCGCGTAGAACGCCTGGACCGGCACGAACCCGGCCACGAGTGCGACCCCGATGATCGCCGGCCACGCATCCGCCGGGATCGTCGAGGGCAGCACGGGATGCCCGATCGCCAGGGCCACCACCCAGTACACGACGCCCGTCGAGGTCAGCATCACGGCCCCGATCGCCGACGCGGCGGCGCCCTCCTCGGCGTCGCTCCCCACGTGGCCACGCCGCTCGCCCGAGAGCCGCGCGGCCAGGATGATCCAGATCGAGTAGAACACCGGCGAGGCCATGATCAGCAGCAGGCCTTCGGGCGGGATGTCCGCCGACGGGTCGATGCCGCCGACGGCCAGCGCCACGCCCAGGACCGCGATCCCGAGCGCGCCCCACGCGCGGCGGCCCTGGAGGGGGCGCCCCAGGCGGAGCGCGAGCACGGCCACGATCGGCGGGTAGAGATAGACGATGAGCGCGGCGAGGCCGAGCGGCACGGTCTGGAGGCCGGCGTAGTACGTCGCCGTGTTGGTGACGTAGAACACGCCCAGGCCGATCGCGCCGAGGACGGTCCGGCGCGGCAGGGTGCGCAGCGCGCGGCGGGCGCTGGGGCGGAACGCGAGTACCAGCCACGCGAGGCCGCCGCCGATCGCGAACCGCCAGGCCATCAGCGTCATCCAGTCGACGCCGGCCTCGTAGGCGGGCTTCGCGAACAGGCCGCCCGAGCCGAACGCGATCGCGCTGACCACGACGAGCGCGATGCCGGTGGCCCGGGTTCCATCCACGGTCGGGAGGGTATCGGAGGTCGCGCGCTGCGCGAGACGCCACCCGAGCCGGCCATCGGCGGGCGAGCGCTCGGCAGGCGCTGAGCGTCAGTGCGGCGCTCGACCAGGCCTTGTATTCGCCCAGTGAATGGTGGGACAAGCCTGGAGCGCTCGACTCGTCCGTGCATTCAGCCCGTGAATGCGCGGCAGGTTGGGAGGGCGAATCCGGGTCGTGGCATTCACCCGGCGAATGCGAGGCGCCTGGTCCTCGCGAGGGCGTCATCGAGCATTCACCCGGCGAATGCATGGCCGGCTTGGCGAGCGGCCGGCCCGACCGCCCGTTCGTGCGTCCGCGCGTACACTGGCCCCGTGACCGAACTCACCGAGCGCGCCGTGGCAGCGCGCGTCCCAAGCCTCGTCGCGGAGCCCCTGTCGGTGGTCGGCCGGCGGCAGCCGGTGACCGTGGCGCCGGGCTCGTCGATCGCTGTCTGCCTGCGTGCGATCCAGGAGACCGGGACCGGCGATTCGGTGTTCGTCACCGACGTGGAGGGCCGCCTGGCGGGCGTCCTGACCGAGCGCGACGTGTTCGCGCAGCTCGTCGGCGAGGACGTCGCGGCCGGCGTGGACCTGGCGGCGCCCGTCGAGACGTACATGACCACCGATCCCCGGACCCTGCGCCTCGACCAGTCCGTGCGCGACGCGCTCGAGCTGATGCAGTCGGGCCGCTACCGCAACGTCCCCGTCGTCGACGACGATCGCGTGCTGGTCGGCGTCGTGCGCCAGGTGGACCTCCTCAAGTACCTCGCCGAGAGCTTCCCCGAGGAGCTCCTCAACCTCCCACCGAGACCCCACCAGCGCATGGAGCAGGCCGAAGGCGGATGACGACGACCACCGAGCGCATCGAGCACGACGTCCAGGAGCTCGACCGCGTCACCATCCGGTTCGCCGGCGATTCCGGCGACGGCATGCAGCTCACGGGGACCCAGTTCACCCGGACCGCCGCCGTGTTCGGCAACGACATCAGCACGTTCCCCGACTATCCCGCCGAGATCCGCGCGCCCGCGGGCTCGCTGCCGGGCGTCTCGGGCTTTCAGATCAGCTTCAGCGCCAGCGACATCCACACCCCCGGCGACGCGCCCGACGTGCTGGTCGCGATGAACCCGGCCGCGCTCAAGACCAACGTCGGCGAACTCCCGGCTGGCGGCGCACTCATCGTCAACGGCGACGCGTTCACGGTCGGCAACCTGAACAAGGCCGCCTACGCGTCGAACCCGCTCACCGACGGCTCGCTCAAGCAGTTCACGGTGTTCGAGATCCCGATCTCGACGCTCAACGAGCGGTCCCTCGAGGGCCTCGACATGACGTCGAAGCAGAAGGACCTGACCAAGAACTTCTTCGCGCTGGGCCTCATGTTCTGGCTGTACGAGCGCTCGATGGAGCCCACGATCAAGTGGATCCAGGGCAAGTTCGGCGCGCGACCCGTCGTCGCCGAGGCGAACACGCGAGCCCTCAAGGCCGGCTACGCGTACGGCGAGACGACCGAGATGTTCCACACGACCTACCGCGTGCCGCGGGCCCGGCTCAAGCCCGGCCTGTACCGGAACATCACCGGCAACGAGGCGACCGGCCTCGGGTTCCTGACGGCATCGAAGCTGGCGAAGCGGAGCCTGTTCTACGGCTCGTACCCGATCACGCCCGCGTCGGACATCCTCCACCAGCTCTCGGGCTACAAGCACTTCGGCGTCAAGACGTTCCAGGCCGAGGACGAGATCGCCGCGATCGGTGCCGCCATCGGCGCCTCGTACGGCGGCGCGCTGGCCTTGACCGGCACCTCGGGTCCCGGCGTGACCCTCAAGTCCGAGGCCATGGGGCTCGCGGTGATGACCGAGCTGCCGCTGGTCGTGATCGACGTCCAGCGCGCGGGACCGTCGACCGGCATGCCGACCAAGGTCGAGCAGTCGGACCTGCTCCAGGTGCTGTTCGGGCGCAACGGCGAGTCGCCGATCCCGGTCGTCGCGCCGTCGACGCCCGGGGAGTGCTTCACGCTCGCGATCGAGGCGGCGCGCATCGCGCTCAAGTACATGACCCCGGTCGTGTACCTCTCGGACGCGTTCGTCGCCAACGGCGCGGAGCCCTGGCAGGTGCCGTCGCTCGACACGCTGCCCGACATCTCGGTGCCCAACGCCGTCAAGGGCGACGGGCCGTTCCTGCCGTACTCGCGCGACCCCGAGACCCTCGCCCGCCCGTGGGCCGTGCCCGGCACCGCCGGCCTGGAGCACCGCATCGGCGGGCTCGAGAAGGCGGACGGCCTGGGCAACGTCAGCTACGACCCCGAGAACCACCATCGGATGACCCTGCTGCGGGCCCAGAAGGTGGCCGGGATCGCGCGCGACATCCCGCCGCTCGAGACGTTCGGCGTGGACAACGGGGATCTCCTGATCCTTGGCTGGGGATCGACCTACGGGGCGATCCGCAGCGCCGTCGAACGGCTGCTCGCCCAGGGCCAGTCGGTCGCCCACGCCCAGCTGCGGTACCTGAACCCGTTCCCGGCCAACACGGGCGAGGTCCTGTCGCGCTACCGCACGGTCCTGATTCCCGAGATCAACCTCGGCCAGCTCGCGCTCCTCC
>DATDJA010000311.1:0-2513 GCA_036520795.1 Candidatus Limnocylindrales bacterium | reverse complement strand
GACGTCACCAAGGACGAGGTCCTCGCGATGATCATCATCGGCAAGAAGCCGGACGAGGTGTCCAAGACGGAGCTGGCCGAGCTCGTCGGGTAGCGGCGCGCGGGCTCCGACCCGCTACAGCCGCCGGAACGAGGGCGCGAGCGCGGGGTAGAGCTCGCGATACCGGGTGTGCATGGCCGCGTAGCGCGGCGCGTCCGGCCCGGGCGCCGCGGTGGGTGTCGCGACGACCACGGCATCCGCCGCCGCCTCGACGGTCGGGAACCAACCCGCACCAACGGCCGCGAGCAGCCCCGCGCCGCACGCTGCGCCCTCGGTCGTGCTGACCGTTGCGATCTCCGCCTGCAGGACGTCCGCGAGGATCTGGCGCCAGAGCGGGCTGGCGGTGCCGCCGCCGGACGCCCGGATCTGCGCAGGGGCGGGCATGCCGGCGCCGGTCATGAGGTCCAGGCCGTCACGCAGGCCGAACGCAACGCCCTCGAGCACCGCGCGCGTGAGGTGCCTCCGGTCGTGGGCCAGGGTCAACCCCACGAAGGCGCCGCGGGCGAGCGGGTCGGGGTGCGGGCTGCGTTCGCCCGAGAGGTAGGGCAGGAACAGCAGGCCGTCGCTGCCAGCGGGCACCTCGGCGGCCGCGTCGACCAGCTCGCCGAACTCGACGCCCGGCGCGATCGCGTCCCGGAACCAGCGCAGGCTCCCGGCGGCCGAGAGCATGACCGACATCATGTGCCACTTGCCGGGCACGGCGTGGCAGAACGCGTGGACGCGGCCCGCCGGCTCGAACAGCGGCGCGTCGGTGGTCGCGAACACGACACCGGACGTCCCCAGCGAGAGCGCCACGCGTCCGGGGACGACGGCGCCCACGCCGACCGCGTTGGCCGCCTGGTCACCGCCACCCGCCATGACCGGTGTCCCGGCGCGGAGCCCGGTCGCGTCGGCCGCGGCGGCCGTCAGCGTGCCGGTGATCTCCGGGCCCTCGAACGTCGGCGGCATCCAGCCCGGGTCGATGCCGAGCGCGTCCAGCATCACCGGCGACCAGTCGCGGGCCGCGAGGTCGAACAGCTGGGTCCCGGCGCCATCCGCCTTGTCCATGGCGTACTCGCCGGTCAGGCGGTAGCGCAGGTAGTCCTTGGGCAGCAGCACGTGGGCGACCCGCGCCCAGACGTCGGGCTCGTGAGCCCGCACCCAGGCGAGCTTGGGCGCCGTGAACCCGGTCAGCGCGTCGTTGCCCGTGATCCGGACGAGGCGCTCCGGGCCTACCCATGCCCGGATCAGGTCGCACTCGGCCGCGGTGCGCTGATCGTTCCACAGGATCGACGGGCGCAGCACCTCGCCCGCCGCATCCAGCACGACGAGGCCATGCATCTGGCCGGTGAGGCCGATCCCCTCGATGTCGGACGCCGCGACGCCGGCCACGCCCAGCGCCCCGCGGATCGCCGCGACGGCCCCGTCCCACCACAGCGCCGGGTCCTGCTCGCTCCACAGGGGGTGCGGCTGCTCGAACCCGTACGCCGCCGTCCCGATCGCGAGCACGGCGCCTGCTGAATCGAGGACGACCGCCTTGGTCGCCGTGGTCGAGACGTCGATCCCGAGGACGACGCCCATCGGTCAGGCCCGCCGGGGTCGGTCGACCGCCCAGATCGCCTGGTTGACGACGTTCTCGAGCCGCTCCTGGGCCCCGGATGCCCGCCGCGGATCGATGGACCCGTCGGCGACGCGCGCTTCGAGGGCCTCGAGCGAGAGCGAGCCCCCGAGGATGGCCTTGCCGAGGTCACCGTCCCAGCCGGCGTACCGCGCGTCCTTCAGCGCCGCCAGCTCGCCGCGCTCGACCAGGTCGGCGGCCGCCAGCAGCGCACGTGCGAGGGTATCGAGGCCGCCGATGTGGGCGTGGAACAGGTCCGAGCGAGCGCTGCTCTGGCGGCGCAGCTTGGCGTCGAAGTTGAACCCGCCCGGCGCGATCCCGCCCGCGCGCAGGATCTCGTACAGCGCCAGTGTGAGGTCTTCGACGGAATTCGGGAACTGGTCGGTGTCCCAGCCGTTCTGCGGATCGCCGCGGTTGGCGTCGATGCTGCCCAGCATCCCGTTGGCGGTCGCGTACGCGACCTCGTGGTGGAAGCTGTGGCCCGCGAGCGTCGCGTGGTTGGCCTCGATGTTGGCCCGGTACTCGCCCTCGAGCCCGTTGCGCACGAGGAAGCCGTGCACGGTCGCGGTGTCGTAGTCGTACTGGTGCTTGGTCGGCTCCATCGGCTTGGGCTCGATCAGCAGCTGGCCCTCGAAGCCGATTTTGTGCTTGTGCTCGACGACCAGGTGGAGGAAGCGGGCAAGCTGCGCGCCCTCGCGCCCCAGGTCGGTGTTGAGCAGGGTGTCGTAGCCCTCGCGGCCACCCCACAGCACGTAGTTCTGGCCGCCGAGTTCCCGCGTCACGTCCATCGCGTTCTTCACCTGGGCGGCGGCATAGGCGAACACCTCGGGGTTCGGGTTGGTGGCCGCGCCCGCCATGAAGCGGCGGTGGGAGAACA
>DATDJA010000310.1:0-5414 GCA_036520795.1 Candidatus Limnocylindrales bacterium | reverse complement strand
AGCCCGAGGAACAGGGGCGCGACGGCGGCCAGCCCGAACAGCGGTCCGTACCTGGGGACGATCGCGAAGTAGGTCGGCAGCAGCACCATGGGCACCGACTGGGCGATGGCGATCACGACCCCGGCGAACAGCGCGATGGTCACCGGCCGGCGGTCAACCCGCAGCGAGGCGGGATGCTCCGCGCGCCTGCGGGCCTCCGCCACGAAGAACGCGACGAGCAGCGCGACGCCCAGCCCGACGATCGCGAGCCGCACCGGGTTGTCCCAGCCGCTGCCGAGCCACAGCAGGCCGGCCGAGATCGCCACGATGCTGCTCGCCCAGAGCGCCGTCCCGAGGACGTACGGCCGCTCCTGGCGGCCCGGGCGTTCGAGCTGCGGGACCCGGTTGCGCGCGATCGCTAGCGCAAGCGCCGCCGCGAGGGCGGCCACCACGAACCCCGGCCATCGCTCGCCGGGAATGAGCGTGAGCAGCATTGGCATCAGGGCCTGCGCGCCGCCGTACGCCGCGTAGGCGAAGCCGATCGCGGTCGCTCGGGCGACCCCGCGATAGGCGAGCGCGACACACGCGAGCGACGCCGGGACGACGAGAGCCGACGCGGCGGATCCGACGAGGCGGACCGCGATGAAGGCCGGCCCGGAAGTCACGACCAACCCGATGACGTCCGTCGCCACGAGCACGACGAGCCCGCCCAGGATCAGCGGCCGAGCCTGCCGCAGGTCCCCGATGGCCCCGCCGATCAGGAGCATGATCGCGAAGCCGACGGCCCCGATAAGCACGTACGACTCGAGCTCGGGCCGGGCGCGGATCGCAGACTGCACCGTCGTCAGCGACGGGCCCCAGACCTTGGGATCAAGGCCGGCCGCGAACAGGGCGGCCGCTCCCGCCAGGAGCGTCGCCCGCGCCTGCCGGTCGTCGACGACGTCGGCGATGAACGCAGGCAGCGGCGGTCGAGCCATACGGCGCGATGCTAGCAGCGGGTCGAGGCCCCCAGACGCTCGCGCCGGTCAGCGCGAGATCAGTTGACGAGCGGCTCCCCGTCGCTCGCGGGTGCCGGCCCGACGGTAACCGTCCGCTCCTCGGTGCCGCGGACGAGCGTCACCTCGAGCGGAAGCCCCGTCTCACCGAGCACGTCATGGAGATCGTCGATGTCGGGGATCGGCTTGCCGCCCGCGGCGACGAGCAGGTCCCCCTCGAGGATCCCGGCCGCCTCCGCGGGGCTGCCCGCCTCGACGCCGCGCACCAGCACTCCGTCGAGCTCGGGCAGGCCGACCGAGCGCCGGAGCCGCCGCGCAACGTGAGCCGGCGCGACCGCGATCCCGAGGTGGGGCCGCTCGCGGGCCTCGCCGCGGCCGAGGGCGTCTACCCGCGACTTGAGGCCGGCGTCGGCCGGCAGCGCCAGGTAGAAACCCTCGCCGACCCGATTGGTGTTCAGGCCGGCGAGCGCGCCGTCGGCGTCGAGCAGTGGGCTGCCGGACGAACCCGGGGCGAGCGGCGCCGTGTGCTCGAACGAGCCGGAGATCCGCCGGCCACCGGGGCCGCGGAACGCTCGCTCGACGGACGAGACGAACCCGAACGAGACGCGCGCCCCGCCTGACGGGGTGGCCGCGGCCGCGAACACGGCGGAACCGATGGTGACGTTGCCGGACGACCAGGCGATCGGCGGGGCGCCGGCGGTGTCGACCTCGACCACGGCCAGGTCGCCGTCCCAGTCGACGCCCTTGACGGTGCCGACCGCGGTTCGGCCGCCCGGGAAGCGCACGGTGACCTCGCCGCCGCGCAGGTTGTGGGCGTTGGTCAGGACGTGACCGTCGGCGACGACGACGCCTGAGCCACGCAGCCGGGAGCCGATCCCGACGACGGAGGGGCCGACTGAGGCGGCCACCGCGGCGACGGCCTCCTGGAGCTCGTTGAGCACGGACATGAGCGATGGAACCTCGGGACTGCGTTGCGTGACTCACGGGTGAGCCAGTGACTTGCGATTTGCAATCTACTACTGGCCACGGCGTCCCGCAAGTCCCTCGCCTACCATGGGGGCCGATGAGCAGCCCTGTCGACGCCTCTGCCCACGTCCCGGCCGCGGCCAGCGCCCTGGGCGTCGCGCTCGACCGGGTCGGCGACCGCTGGAGCCTCCTGATCGTCGAGGCGCTGCTGCCGGGCGCGCGGCGGTTCGGCGAGCTCGGCGAGTCGGTCACCGGGATCGCCCCCAACATCCTCTCCGACCGGCTGCGCCGCCTCGAGCGGGCCGGCATCCTCGTCGCCACGCCGTACAGCCGGCGCCCCGTCCGGATGGAGTACGCGCTGACCGCCGACGGCCGCGAGCTCGCCGGCGCCCTGCATCTGCTCGCGGACTGGGGCGTGCGTCGCGGCGGGTCTGGCGAGCCGCTCCGGCACGACGTCTGCGGCACGCCCCTCGAGGCCCGCTGGCACTGCCCGACCTGCGGCCGGTTGGTCGAGGACGACGAGCCCGACGGCCTGCGCCGCCTCTAGGGCACCCCGGCGCCCGGCGAGCCGCCGGGACTCAGAACCCGAGCGGGTCGAACGCCTCGGTCCGCTCAGCGACGGCCTCGGCCCCGAGCCGTCCCGAGGCGAAGCCGAGCGTCTCGTCCACGAGCGTGCCCCAGCCGCCCTCCTCGAGCAAGCGGAGGGTCGTGTTCGCGGCGGCCACCGCTCGGTTCGCGTGGTCCAGGGCCATCCCGCGCAGCTCCGGCGTCTCACGGGACGCCCGCAGGCTCGCGGCGACCGACGTCGCGCCCCGGGACTGGGCCGTCTCCGGTGCCGAGGCTCCGGGCCGGCGCACGATCGCGAGCGCGTCGCCCGCATCGGGCAGGAGGGCGGCGACGATCGCGTGCCACATCGTCGCGAGATCGTTGCGCAGCGGCGGTTCGACGAACGCGAGGGGGTGGCCCGGCAGCAGCGCGCGCCGGAGGGCGACCTCGGCGGCCACGCGCGCCGGCGCATCGGACTCCTCGACCAGCCAGTCGGGGAACGCACCGAGCACGACGGCGTCGTCGGGCAGCCCGTCGCGGCGGGCGAGCGCCATGGCCAGCAGCTGGAGCGCGAGCGCGCGGCCGGCCCTCGTGGCCGGGTCCGACGGCACGCCGGACGACAGGTCGCGAGCCACGATCAGCGGCCCCGCCGGGACGAGGATGCGGGTGCCCGCGCGGCCGAGGAGCCGGTGGGCGAAGACGTGGTCGGCGATCGCGCGGTCGGGGTCGACGCGCCCGGCGACGATCTCGCGCATCGGGTCCGCGATGACGATGTCGATCCGCTCGAAGGCGGCGACCACGGCCTGGTCGGGCGCGGCGAGGGCCTGGGCGTCGGTCATGATCCGGATGTAGCCGCGACGACGCGCGCCGGCCTCGTCGACGAACCGGCGCAGGACCGCGAGCGAGCGCTGGGCGCCGGTGGGGATCGGCTGGCCCGAGGGATCGAAGTTGTCGAGCCCGCCGCGCGACGAGGGCTGCGCCCGCCAGCGTTCCACCGGCGCGGCGGTCCGCGCGGTCCGCTCCGCGAGCTCGCGGCTGGCCGGGACGTCGACGCGCACGAGCTCGGCCCCGCCGTCGATCGCCGCCCGCGCCTCGTCAAGGGCGTCCACGATTGCCGCCGACCCGAGGCCCGTGCCGAGCCACGGCCGCGGGGGATCGCCGAGGACGGCGAGCAGCTCGCGCCGCGCCGTGCGGTTGGCGTCGATCCGGTCCATCGCGGCCCGCGACAGCGCCGACGCGTCGGCCAGCGCGATCGCCCGCCGATCGGGCTCGGCGAGGAGCTCGGCCTCGAGCCCGAGGTCCACATCGCCCGCCGCGACCGCGAGGCCCAGCTCCTGCGGGGCGAGGTCGTACTCGGCCAGCGCCATCGCGAACGGCAGCGCGATCCCACCGCCGAGGCGGCGCGGGTCGGGGCCGAGATAGCGGTCGACGACCTCGGCGGCGAGCGGGCGGCCGGCGCGGTCGACCCCGGTGACCCCGAACAGGCGCAGGATCGCGCGCTCCTGCCCGATCGTCGTCGACGACGCCGCGCCCGAGCCCCAGGCGACCGCGAGCCCGTTGGCGCGCGCGAGCAGGGCCTCAAGGTCCGATCCCGCCGCGAGCTGCTGCATGCCCGCAGTATGGCTGGCGCCGCCGGGGCGGCGCGAACCGGCGGTCAGCCTCGCGCCTCGGTCAGCGGGCGGGCGGCTCCGCCGACGTGCGCGCGGTGTGCCCGATCCACACGTGGCCGTCGGTGAACCGCTCGGCCTTCCAGATCGGCGCCCGCGCCTTGGTCTCGTCGATCGCGTAGCGGGCCGCGGCGAACGCGGCGTCCCGGTGCGGCGCAACGGCGACGATCACGACCGATGCGTCACCCAGCGGCACCGCCCCCGATCGGTGGACGATCGCGAGGCGCCGGACCCCGAAGCGGGCCTCGACCTCATCCGCGATCTCGCCGAGCACCGCGATGGCCATCGATTCGAACGTCTCGTACTCGAGGCCATCGACCTTCCGGCCCGCGTGCCGGGCCGCCTCGTCCTCCTGGCCGGGTGCCGGCGTCCCCGGGGTCGAGCGCGTGCGGCCGGTGAACGCGACCACGCCCCCGTCCTCGTCCGTCGCGAGGCGCGCGGTCAGCGCCGCCACGATGTCGGCCGCAAACGGCTCCGCATGGATCTCGAGGATCCGCGCGGCCACGTCCCCCGACCCGCCGCTGACCGGCGGGATGCAGGCGAGCTCATCGCCGTCGGCGAGGGTGGTGTCCGGATCGGCGTACGTGCCGTTGACGGCGAAGCGCAGCGACGAGCGCCCGGCGGCGAGAGCGGGCACCGACCCCGCGACGGCGGTCCAGGCGTCGTCCACGGTCGACCCAACCGGCACCTCGAGCCGCAGCTCGCGCATGCCCGCGATCTCGCGCTGCATCGCGAACAGGCGGACGCGGATCCGCAGCGCGGGCAACAGCCGGTCGGTCGCCATCAGACGAGCAGCCCGGCGCCGAAGTAGAGGCCGGCGGCGAGGATCGTGCCCGCGGCGATCGCCCCGACGTCGATGTACAGGAGGCCGGTCGCCGACTCCATCGACCGCGTACGGGCGGTCTGGACCGCCGCCCAGGACACGATCAGCGGGAACACCAGCCCGATCACCAGGCGCAGCCACACGAACAGCGCCCACGGTCCGACCAGGGCCGAGAACGGCCCACCGCCGGTCGCCGCCGAACCCGGACCCGCCCCGAAGCCCACCCAGCCCACGAACAGCACGACCTGGAGCGCGACGATCCACAGCAGCCGGCGCGAGACCATCACGAGGGGGGCTTCAGGCAGCCGCGGGGTGACGAGATACCAGTGTCCGAGGATCATCGCCGCGAACACGCCACCCGTCGCCGCCGCGAGCACCGTGAGCTGGATCGCCAGCGGCACGACACCCAGCGGGCTGCCGCCCCACGTCAGCGCCCCG
>DATDJA010000309.1:0-2803 GCA_036520795.1 Candidatus Limnocylindrales bacterium | reverse complement strand
ACGGGCTCCGGCTCGGGCTCCGGCTCGAACGCGGCGACGGGCTCCGGCTCGGGCTCGACGGCGGCGACGGGCTCCGGCTCGAACGCGGCAACGGGCTCCGGCTCGGGCTCGAACGCCGGCTCCTCGTCACGATGCTCCGCGGCCAGGGCGGCAGCCGCGAATGCGGCGAGCGCGAGCTCATGTTCGTCGCGCTCGGCGTCCGCTGGCGCAATCACCGGCTCGGCCTCGACCGACGCCGCCTCGGGAGCCTCGACCACATCCGCGTCCCAGTTCGTGGCGGCCGCCACGATTGGGGCCTCAACAACGACGTGATCCGTTGTGGCATGCGGTTCGGCGGTGACCGGCTCCTCGACGAACGGCTCGGCCTCGAGTGCGACCGGCTCGGCCTCGGCAGCCTCGCTGGCGCCTACGCCGGCAAGCGGGACCTCGCGCTCCGAGCTCGGGCTGGCAGTCGACAGGGCGTCGGCGGCCATGCGCGCCTCGTACGCGGCAATCGCGTCCTCGAGGCTCTGGTCGGGGGGGATGCCACCGACGCTGTCCGGCTCGATATCGAAGTCCAGGGCGGAGTCCATCGCGGCCTCGGCCGTGGCCTCCTGCTCGGCTGCTGACGCCTGTGCGTCGAAGTCGGCCCCCAGCTGGGCCTGGTCGGCCATGAGGTCGAGCTCGGCGGCCGGCGCAGACGCGTCCACGGCGGGAACCTCGGCGGCGGCAGGCCCTGCGCCCGCGATGTCGACGGTATCGGCCGCTGCGAGTTCTTCGTCGAGCTGCGCTGCCGCGGCGGCGTTCAGCCATGCCTCGTCGACGGACATCGGGCGCTCGGTCGGGGCCTCCCCGACGTCGACGGCCTCGGGCGCGTCGAGTGCCTGCGCGGCGGCGTCGACCTCGAATTGGGACGCGACCTCG
This sequence comes from Candidatus Limnocylindrales bacterium, assembly GCA_036520795.1. Lineage (GTDB taxonomy): Bacteria > Chloroflexota > Limnocylindria > Limnocylindrales > CSP1-4 > CAIXZV01. The sequence continues at coordinate 1,900 of DATDJA010000309.1, read as the reverse complement.
TCCTGCGCGGCCTCTTCGGCGTAGGGCGGCGCATCGCCAAGGGCGCGCGCGAGGCGCTCCTGCGAGAGGTCGGCCTCGGGCCACAGGTCGCTGTCGGCCGGGGGAGCGGCGTGCCCGTTGCTGGCAGCGGCGGTACCCGCCGCCATCGCGGCCGCCGGCGCCGCGAACGTCAGCTCCGCCGGGCCGTCCATGGGCGCACAGGTGAGGCACCTGCCATCGGTCACGTTCCAGCAGTCGCCGCAGGTGTACTGCCGGCAGGTCAGGCAGAAGTTGAACGTCTTGTGGAACGCGTCGAGCTGGTGCGAGGTCGTCGCCAGCTCCTCCTCGCCGCGGGCGTCCGCCATCGCCTCCGAGAACGAAGCCTCGTCCGACATGACGAAGTTCTTCACGCCCTTGGAGAAGGTCCGGACGCGCCCGATCCGCGACGTTCGCGGTGCGCTCGATTCGAAGGTGTAGCGGGTGCCGCACCGTTCGCAGAACGACTCGGTGAGGATTTCCGTCATGCAGGTTCCCGGGCAGACGTGTTCAGACGCCCGATCTAGTCCGGTCGGGCAGGGGCCAAGAGTATAACCACGTGCTCAACGGACCCCCCAGACCGAGGTACCGGGACTAACCGCCGTTGGTCCCGCGCACCACCCGGCGCCAAAATGGGGGCGCGACCATGTCGCAGCGCCCTGCCGCCCAATGCGTCGGCTCGCATCGGGGGTGCAGCACGAGGCTCTGGTACGGTTCCCGTCCACATGGCCTCCTTTGCCGACGTCGAACGATTCTTCGAGCGGGTCTTCGAGCGCTCCAGCGCCACGCTGTTCCGGACCCGCATCCAGGCGGTCCAGCTCGAGCATCGGGTCGAGCGGGCGATGGAGCGCGCGCGTGCCCATCAGGGCTCGCGGACCGTGGTCCCCGCCCGCTACCGGGTCGGACTCAACCCCGACGACCTGGCCGCGCTCGCTCCCGAGTCAGCCAACGCCGTCGCGCTCGCATCGCGTCTGGCGGACGCCGCACTGGCGTTCGCGCGGGCGCATGCCTACTACCTGCCCGCGCGGCCGGTTGTCGTCCTGGTCGCAGATCCGTCCCTCGCCCGCGGCCAGGTCGAGGTCGATGTCGGCCCGGTCCAGCCCGCGTCGCCTGGCGTGGAGCCGGCATCCGTCGCCCCGGTCGTCGCCCAGGTCGCGGTCGCCGCTGCCACCGACGCGTCGCCACTCGAGGTGGTGGCCGAGGGCATCCGAGGGGACGGCACCCAGACGTTCGTTTTCCGGCGGCCCGCACCCCCGCCGGCCCGTGCGCTGATCCGGGTCTGCGCGCCCGACGGCACCGAGCGAACGATCGAGGTGGACGGCACGCCGATCGCGATCGGCCGGGCGCAGGACAATCGGCTCGTGCTGCTCGATCGTCGCGTGTCGCGGCTGCATGGACGGCTCCAGGCGCGTCGCGGAACGCTCGTGTACACCGACCTCGGCAGCACCAACGGCAGTCGGGTCAACGGGATCCGCGTGGATGAGATCGCGCTGGGCCTGGGCGATCGCGTCCAGGTCGGCGATACGGTGCTCGTCGTCGAGACGCTTCCTGGCTGACGTGGACGGGTTCGTCCTGACGCTGTGGCTCATCCGCATCCTGTTCCTGGTCCTGCTGTACGCATTCCTGTTCGCGGTCGCCCGCATCCTGATGCGCGACCTCCGCAGCGCAAGCCGTGGGCCATACGAGTTGGGCCGCTTGATCGTCCTCGCGTCACCGCACGCTGAACCGCCCGTCGGGACGTCGTTCCCGCTGGACGCTGTCACGACGCTCGGGCGGGACGTCAACAACACCATCGTGATCGAGGATCCGTTCGCGTCGGCCGAACACTCGGTGCTCACGTTCCGAGGGCGAGCCTGGTACGTCGAGGACCTCGCGAGCACCAACG
>DATDJA010000308.1:0-5814 GCA_036520795.1 Candidatus Limnocylindrales bacterium | reverse complement strand
CGCGCCGAGGCGTACATCCAGCGCATGACGTCGACGCCCATGCGCTCCGCGGCCTCGTCGAACTCGATCGCGTTGCCCCAGCTCTTGTGCATCGGCCGCCCGTCCTCGCCGAACAGGGTGGCGTAGCCGAAGATCGTCCGGAACGGCTCCTCGCGGCGGAGGACCGTCGACATCGCGAGCATCGCGTAGAACCAGTTGCGGAACTGGCCCGGGAAGCTCTCGGTCACGAAGTCGACCGGGAACCACTTCGCCCAATAGTCGGGATCCTCGCGGTAGTGGATCGTCGAGAACGGGACGATCCCGGCGTCGAGCCAGGGGTTGCCGACGTCCGGGATGCGGGCGACGGGCTCGCCGCAGTTGGGACAGGCGATCTTCACCTCGTCCACAAACGGGCGGTGCGGCGTGTGACCCGCGAAGGCGTCCCAGCCCTCGACCGCGCGCGTCTCGAGCTCCTCGCGCCCGCCGATGACGTCGAACGTGCCACACGCACGGCAGTCGTAGATCGGCAGCGCCAGCCCGTAGTAGCGCTTCTTGGAGATCATCCAGTCGCGCATGTTGAGCAGCCAGTCGAGCTCGCGCTCGTAGCCGAACGACGGGATCCACCGGATCCGGTCGACGACCTCCATGATCTGGTAGCGCAGGCTGGCGTCGACCTGGGCCTTGGTGAGCGCCTCGCGCGGCTGGTCGTAGACCTCGCCCATGCTGATGTACCACTCGTCCACGAGACGGAACAGCAGCGGCGTCCCGCACCGCCAGCAGTGCGGGTAGCGGTGGCTGTACGGCTCGAGGTGGTAGAAGAACCGGCGTTGCTCGAGGTCGTCGATGATCGCCTCGGTGATCGCCGGCGCCTCGCGCCCCGAGAGCCAGCCGAAGTTGGGGTAGTAGCGCCCGTCCTCGTCGATCGGTCCGACGACCGGCAGCCCGAGCGACGTGCCGAGCTGGAAGTCCTCGGCGCCGCAGCCGGGGGCGATGTGGACGATGCCCGTCCCCTCCTCCTCGCCGACCTCGCTCCAGGCGACCACCCGATGCTCATACGCGGCCTCCGTGAACGCGTCGCGAACGGCGGGCAGCTCGTCGAAGGGCCCTTCGTAGCGCCAGCCCACGAGGTCCGCCCCGGCGACCTCCTCGACCACCTGGAACGGGCCCTGGAGGACTTGCTTGAGCGTGCCGCGGCTGAGCCAGAAGGCATCCTCGCCCTGCCGGACCTTGACGTAGCGCAGGTCCGGCCCCACGGCGGCGGCGACGTTGGCCGCCAGGGTCCAGGGCGTCGTGGTCCAGACCAGCAGCGACTCCCCGGGCCGGTCGAGGAGCGGGAATCGGACGGTCAGACCCGGGTCCTCGCGGTCCTGGTAGCCCTCGTTCATCTCCATCTGCGACAGGCCCGTGCCGCAGCGCGGGCACCAGGGCATCGTGTCGTGACCCCGGTAGATCCAGCCGCGTCGGTGGCACTCGGCGAGGAACCCCCAGATCAGGTCGTTGTTCTCGTTGCTGAACGTGAAGTAGCTGCCGCCGACGTCGGGCATGCCCAGCCGCCCGACCACCATCTCCACGGTGTCGCTGACGGGCCCGTCGGGCCCCTGGATCGTCGCCGGCGCTGACGGGTCCGCCGCCAGCAGGTCGCGCAGCCGGAGCAGCTCCGCGGGATCGTTCCAGTCCATCCAGTAGCCGAGCCGCATGCTCTGCTCGGTCTGGCGCGCGGCGAACGTGAGCACCCGCTGCTTGCACAGGCTCACGAACTCGGCGATCCCGAACGCCTCGATGTCACGCTTGGAGGTGAAGCCGAGGTCGCGTTCGACGTTGACCTCGACCCACAGGCCCTGGCAGTCGAACCCGTTCTGGTAGCGCTGGTCTTCGCCGAGCATCGCGTGGAAGCGCTGGTAGAGGTCCTTGTACGTGCGGCCCCACGCGTGGTGGACGCCCATCGGGTTGTTCGCGGTGATCGGCCCGTCGAGGAAGCTCCACCGCGGGCCGCCGGCGTTCTGGGCGCGGAGCCTCGCGAAGGTGCGCCGCTCCGTCCACTCCCTGAGCAGCGCGTGCTCCTGGGCGACAAAGTCGGGTCGGCTGGAGACGGGTTCGAACATCGGGCCTCGAGGGGTCGCGGACCGCGGCCCGGGCCGGGCCTGCGAGCGGGTGACCAGTCTATCGGCTCGCGGCGCCCGCCCGAATTCCTTGCGCGACGTATCATTCCGCGCGATGTCGACTCCCCCCAAACCGCCGGCCGCGCCGCGCCCGCCGCGGACACGGTCCGCGTTCGCCGCTGCCTTCCTGTCCCTGATCTTCCCCGGGCTCGGGCATGCCTATGCCGGCGCCTGGTCGCGGGCGCTCGCGTTCGCCGCGCTGCCGCTGCTGCTGCTGGCGCTCGCGGGCGGGATCTTCCTGCGTGCCAACCGCTTCGAGCTGCTCGGGTTCATCGTCCAGCCCCAGGTGCTCATCGGGGTGTTCATCGTCAACGTCCTGATCCTGATCTACCGCATCGTCGCCGCGATCGACGCCTGGAACGTCGCCCGCTTCCTCAACGACGTCGACGCTTCGGGCGGTGGCCGCCTGGGGCGGTCGAAGCTGCCGCTGAGCCCGCTGTCGGTCGCCGGGCTGCTGGCGGTCCTGATCGTCCTCGGCGGCGCGCACCTTGCGGTCGCGCGCTACAACGTCATGGCCATCGACCTCGTGAACTGCGTGTTCACCGACAGCGACGACCCGACCTGCGAGGAGCCGGCGGAAACGCCGGAACCGGGCGCGACGACGACCGCGGGGGCGACCCCGGACGCCAGCGAGGAGCCCACCGCGACGGAGGCGCCGCTCGAGACGCCCATCGGCAGCGCGACCGGGACCATCGCCCCCGAGCTGCCGGCCTGGGACGGCAAGGAGCGGCTGAACATCCTGCTGGTCGGCGTCGACCAGCGCGAGGGCCAGAGCTACTTCAACACCGACACCCTGATCGTGGCCTCGATCGACCCCAAGACCAACGAGGTCGCGATGTTCCAGGTCCCGCGCGACACGGTCGACGTGCCGGTTCCGGCGAACGCGCGCAGCGTCTGGGGCAGCGTCTACCGGGGCAAGATCAACGCCTGGTACGCCAACAACCGCAACCGGACCGACCTGTGGCGCGGCGAGAAGTCCCAGACCCGCGGCTTCAACGCCCTCAAGGCGCTGCTCGGCGAGCTGTACAACCTCGACATCCGCTACTACGTGATGGTCAACTTCCAGGGCTTCCGCGACGCCGTGAACACCCTGGGCGGGGTCCAGATCAACGTCCAGATCCCGGTCGCCGAGAGCGACTACCCGGTCGGAGGCGCGGTGACCAGGGTCTACATCCCGGCCGGCCCGCAACACATGAGCGGCCCCCAGGCGCTCATCTACGCCCGCTCGCGGCACCGGGCGCAGGGAGGGGACTTCGACCGCGGCCGGCGCCAGCAGCGGGTCCTGGTCTCGCTGCGTGAGCAGATGAACGTGCAGTCGATCATGACCAACCTGACCGACCTCGTGAAGACGCTCAAGCAGTCGGTCAACACCGACATCCCCGTCGCGGAGGTCCCGAAGCTGCTCTCGCTCGCGGACAGCGTCGACACCAAGAACATCCGCTCCTACGTGTTCGCGCCGTCGTTCTATGCGACCGAGGCGACCGAGGCCGTCCGCGGCTACATCATCGAGCCCAACATCGTCCGCATCCGCAAGGCCGTCAAGGAGGCGTTCTCGACGCCGGCCGAGCTGCTCGCGCTGCGCGAGCGCCTGGGAGCCGAGGCGGCGCGGGTGTGGGTCCTCAACGCCTCGGGCAGGCCGGGGCTGTCGGCACGGTCGGCTGACCGGCTCGCGTACGACGGCATGGACGCGTCCGCGCCCAACCAGCGCCCGAACACGCTGGCGAACACCAAGATCGTGGTCTACAACGGCGCCGAGACGACGATGCCCGAGACGATCGCGTACCTCGAGGACCTGTTCAACACCACGGTCACGACGGCGGTCGATCCCAAGGTCACCGTGGACATGATCGTCACGCTCGGGCGGAACGCCCCGGACCTCGAGGTCGACCCGGTCGGCTGACCGGCCGCTACTCGCCGATCGGCGTCAGCCAGCTCATGTACTCGGGCAGCTTGCCGCGCACCGCGTCGAAGTAGCGCCCGCTGATCAGGCGCGCGACGGGTCCGATCGCGCCAGTGCCGACCGGCCGGTGGTCGACCTCGATCACCGCGCTCACCTGGACGCCGGTGCCGCACAGGAACACCTCGTCGCACACGTAGAGCTCGGAGCGGTCGATCGAGCGGACCTCGACCGGGATGCCCGCGTCCTGGGCCAGCTGGATGATCGCCTTGCGGGTGACGCCCTCGAGGATGTCGTCCGACACCGGCGGCGTCAGCAGCACGCCGTCGCGCACGACGAACAGGTTCGCCGCGGAGGCCTCGGACGCATGGCCGTCGGGCGTCAGGACCAGCGCCTCGTCGAAGCCGTTGAGCTCCGCCTCGGACTTCTGGAACGCCATGTTCACGTAGCCGCCGACGATCTTGCCTCGAGCCGGCAACGCCTCGTCGGCGTTGCGCCGCCAGGTCGAGGTCATGATCCGTACGCCCTTCTCGATGTCGATGTAGTTCCCGAACGGCGTCGTGATCACGTACAGCTCGTGGTCGAGATGGTGGAGCCGGACGCCGATCGCGCGGGTGCTCTTGTAGAACGAGGGCCGGATGTAGATGTCCTCGCGGAACTGGTTCCGGCGCGCGGTCTCGACCACGATTCCGACCAACTCGTCGACGGAGGGGATGTCCTCCATGAGCAGCATCTTGGCGGAGTTGCGGATGCGCTCCATGTGCTCCGGCACGAACAGCCCGTAGAGCTGGCCCTGCTCGGCGTTCCAGTAGCCGCGGATGCCCTCGAACGTGGCCGTCCCGTACATGAACGCGTGGGTCATGATGCTGACCTTCGCGTCCCGCAGCGGTACCCAGTTGCCCTCGAAGTACGCGATCAGGTCGTCGAGCGACCGGGCCTGGGCCGGGGCTGCCCCGGCCGACGTTGCGGCGGACGACTGCTGGGTGACCATCGGCGGCGCTCCACGTCGCATGCGGCACGAGGCCGCGGGGTTCGTACGTTGGCCGATCCTAGCACGCGGCGATCGGGGGTCAGCCCGGACGATCAGCTCCCTCAGCCGGTCGGGATGACGCCCGCGATGCCCAAGCCGACGAGGACCAGGTAGATGAGGTACAGCAGCCCGCCGACGAGCAGCCACTTCCCGTCGAGGCGCCCCCGGCGCCACATCGGGCCGAAGATCGCCGCGACCGCGAGGAACGTGATTCCGGCCGACAGGAACGCAAGCAGCGAGTTCTCGCTGATGTGCCAGGCCGAGCCGGCAAAGATCAAGGCCACGAACGTCGGGAACGCCGACTGGAAGACCATGGCGCCCGTGATGTTGCCCATTGCGAGCGTGTCCTTGCCCTGGCGGACCCAGATCAGTGAGTTGAACTTCTCGGGCAGCTCTGTCGCGATCGGGGCGATCACGAGGGCGAGCAGGATCTCGCTGACGCCGAGCGTCGAGGCGAGGTGCTCGACCGCGCCAACGAACAGCCACGCCCCGCCGATGATGAAGGCGAGCGACACGATGACCTGGACGTTGACGATCCGGAGGCGCGGTACCGCCGGGTCGTCCTGGTGGGCGCTCCGGTCCATGCGGTGGAACCGCAGTGGCGCGAGCTCGTCGTGCTCCTCCTCGGCCTCCTCGTCGAAGTGGCCCTTGACGTACCAGATGTAGATCCCGATCAGGAGGAAGGCGACGGCGTACCGGATCAGGCTGAGGTCGGGGGGCAGGAAGGCGGTCCCGATCGCGAGGCCGTA
>DATDJA010000307.1:0-2292 GCA_036520795.1 Candidatus Limnocylindrales bacterium | reverse complement strand
CAGGGTCGTCGAGCTCGAGCACATCCCGCCGCCGAGGGCGCCGGTCGGCTCGGTGTGATTGCCCGCGATGAACCCGCCCGGACCGAACCCGCGGCTCGAGGTCACGGGCCCCAGGGCGCTCCACCACTCGAAGCGCTGACCCGGGTACAGGACGGTCTTGTCGATGATCCTGGCCGGCAGCCAGATGTTGGCGCCGAAGAAGTTCCGCTCGCTCACCGGGAACCACGTCTTCCACATGCCCAGCCGCTGCATGAGGGGACCCTTCTTCTGGGCCTCTTCGGTCGTGACCTTCGGCGGAACCTTCTCGACCTGGACCTTGACCGGAGCCGACGCGACGCCACGTCCCCGATCGGCGATCGCCTGGGCCACCGCAGCCGCGGTCGCGGTCACGTCGAGCCGCAGCCCGTCCCTGGAGGCCGCCACGCCAACGACCCGGCCGCGTGCGCGGAAGAAGGCCGCCGACAGCGGTGGCCGCTTCACGTCCTTTGCGATGGGCTTGAGCGCCTTGGTGATCGCCGTCAGATTCACCATCGGCCGGACGGTACCGGTGCCCTCGTCGGCGAAGTGAATCCACTTCCGGATCCGGGCGGCCTTGAACTTCCACTCCTGCCCGCGGAACGCGACGATCAGCTTCGTGTCCATGCGATCGGCGGCGAAAAGCGCGGCGTTGACCTCGGCCTGGGCGTTGGCATCGTTGCGGGCCGGCACGATGTCCACGGCGGGAGTCAGCACGCGCGCCTCGGCGGGGGCATCAAGGCGATTGACGATCGCGAGCGCCGCGGCGGAGGCGGCGGCGCTGTCGTAGCCGCGACCCGTCCGTGAAGCGAGGAACGACGGGCCGGTGGGGCTGGCCACGACCTGGGCGTCGATTGGGGCGCGTTCGAACGGGTGGAGAGCCGCGGCGACGGCGGCGGCGAGCGCCCGCTCGTCGAACAGGAGGTTCGGCTCTATGTTCGTGCCCGTAAGTGCGAGGCGGAGCTGGCCCAGCGCTCGTTCGGCCATGGTTCCATCCCGCCCGGCACGCAGGGCCGCGTCAGCCATCGCGGCCGTATCGACGCGCCGTCCGAACTGGGAATACGGCACCGACAGGTCGCCATCGGGCGTTTGCAGCACGACCGTTCCGGACGTCACCGATTGGTACGCCTGGTCGAGCGCCGCGGTCGCCTGGGCGCGGTCCATGCCCGCGAGGTTGACGCCCGCGGCGGTGACGCCCGGCAGGACGCGAGCCTCGTAGCTCTGGTCCCAGGCATACAGGCCGGCGGCCGCAGCGCCGCCAACGAGCACCAGCCCGAGCACGAATCCTGCGGCGAGGCGCAGCCAGATCCGCGGTCTGGACGGCGCGGCCGCCTCCACCGGCTGAATCAGGACCTCGTCAGCAATCGCCATGGCGCCACGCATGATGCCGCATCAGTTGCCGTCCGACGACAGGTAATTTGGGGGGTATTGGGTGGTACGGGGTGGTACGCCGCGGTCGGGTGCAGTCGGGACGCGCGGCACGTCGGTTCGAGCCTGCCTGGAAGACGCGACGCTCTCCCGTCCTGTTGCGAGCGCTGGTCCTGGCGTGGCGGCACATGCGCGCCCTGCCGAACCTGCCGTCGTGGCAGCGGACGGCGCCCTAGCCGCCCCGCCGCGCCGGCGTCAGCCGGTCGGGCGACGTTGCCGCAGGAACGCCGCGGCACAGGACGCGGACACGAGCAACAGGGCGAGCATGCCGGCCAGCTGGAGCATCCCGGACCCGACTGGGCCAAGCGGCGTCGCGATGGCCTGGTCGGCGTCCGTCGGCGGCGCGTCGCTCGAGACCGTGATCGTCAGGGTCGCGTCGTCGCACAGCGTCTGGTCGTTCGGGCTGCAGATCCGGTACACGACCTGGTCCGTCCCGGCGAAGCCGGTGTCGGGCGTGTAGATGATCGAGCCGATGGTCGCTGTCCCGTTTGCGGGCGGCGTGATGATCTGGGGCGCCCCGGCATCGCCGATGTCGTTCGCCTGGACGTCGACCTCGACGGTCTCGCCCTCGCTCGTCACCCCCGCGTCGGGCACGGCGACCGGGTAGACCGCCACCGTGACGGTGCCCGTCGAGCACGCAGGAATGGCGTTGTCGTCGCAGCCCTGGATCGTGAAGCTGTCCTGACCCGTCCACGTGCCGGTTGGCTGGTAGGTGAACGACCCGTCCTGGGCGACGGTCGCCGTCCCGTTCGCCGGAGCCGCGGCGATCGTCACGGTCACGGTCTGGCCGGTGTCGGGGTCGGTGACGACCACCGCGCCCGCGACGAGGACCGTCGCGTCCGTCGTGAC
>DATDJA010000306.1:0-2350 GCA_036520795.1 Candidatus Limnocylindrales bacterium | reverse complement strand
CGGGCTCTCCAGTACCAGGCGGCCGACGACGTCGGGGTGGACGATGGCCAGCCGCAGGGCGATCCGGGCGCCGAGCGAGTAGCCGAGGACGCTGGCGGGGGCCGCGTCGAGGGCGCGCAGGATCGTCGCCAGGTCGTCGGCCATCCGCTCCACGCTCATGCGGCGCGGGTCCGCGGCGGTGCCGGACCGTCCATGCCCTAACAGGTCGACGACGATCACCCGGAACGCGTGCTCGAAGGCGATCGCGTGCGCCCCCCAGCTCGTGCCGCGACCCGTGAACCCGTGGATGAGGAGCAGCGGGTCGCCGCTCCCGCGGACGCGGACCTCCCAGCGGAGGCCGCCGACGTCGACGCCGCTCATCGCCCCACCGCCGCCGCGACGGCCGCGGCGACCTCGCGGTGGAGCGCCACGTTACGGGCCCGGTCCGTTTGCAGCTCGAGCACCTGCACGCCCGGACGCCCGATCGATCGCTCAAGCGCGGCCGCGAGACCGTCGTCCCCGACGATCTCGTGCTCCCCGCCCAACGCCGTCACGATCGGCCCGACGTCGATGCCGTGCGGCGTCCCGAACAGCTCCTCGTACCGCTCGGGCAGGCCGGCGCCCGGGATCGAGGCGGTCCCCTGGGGCAGGAACGAGAAGATCCCGCCGCCGTCGTTGTTCACGAGCACGATCGTCGCGGACAGGCCGTGGAGCTTCGCGGCGACCAGCGCGTTGAGGTCGTGGAGGAACGACAGGTCGCCGACGACGAGCGCGACGGGTCCGGTCGCGACCGCGGCCGACCCGAGCGCGGTCGAGACGACGCCGTCGATGCCGTTGGCGCCACGGTTGGAGCGGACCGTGATCGCCCGCTCGGTCGACGGCAGCCAACCGTCCATGTCACGCACCGGCATCGAGTTCCCAGCCCAGAGTGTGGCCCCGTCCGGGAGCGCGGCGGCAAGGGCTGGAAACGGCGCGCCCTCGAACGGCTGGTCGAGCCCCGCCAGCCAGTCGTTCATCGTCCTGATCGCCGCTGCGTCCGCCTCGAGCCACGCGCCCGCCCAGTCGTCGGCGGCTCGCCCGCCGTCGGTTCGTCTCGCCAGTGCGGTCGCCGTGGCGGCGGGATCGGCGTGGACGAAGGTCGCGGGCACGAGCGCTGACTCGCGCCAGCCCCCGTCGCCGTCGAGGATCAGCAGCTCCGGCCTCGCAGCCGCGAGGAGCTCGGCGATGGGCTTGGACGTCGGCATCGCGCCGGTGCGGATGACGAGGTCGGGGCGATGGGCGTCGATCCATGGCCCCCGACGAACCAGCTGGTCGCCGCGGGCGACCACCATCGAGCGGTCGTGGCGCCCGGCTCGTAGCCCCGACAGCGGGTCGGCGAGGATCGGGAAGCCGGTCGCGCCCGCGAGCGTCGCCAGGGCCACGGGGAGAGCCGGGTCATCGTCCGGGCCCGCGACGATGAGGCCACGCCGGGCCGCGGCCACGCGCTCGGCCACGGCATCGAGCCCCGCGTCATCGAGCGTTCGCCGACCCGTCATCGTCGCGGTCGTCGGTCGACCTTCGGTCGGCGTCGCACCCACATCCGCCGGCTCGAGCGACCCGTCGGGCAGCAACGGCTCCCGGAACGGGACGTTGAGATGGACCGGCCCGGCGGGTCCGGCCCAAGCCGTCGCCACGGCCCGGCCCGCCACCGACCGGACGTGGGCCGCCGTCGCCGGGTGGCCGTCGAACAGCGGCAGCTCCGCGAACCACTTCGCGGCCCGCCCGTAGAGGTGGTCCTGGTCGATGGTCTGGGCGGCGCCTCGATCTCGCAGCTCCGCCGGCCGGTCGGCGGTCAGCACCACCAGCGGTACCCGCGAGTACGCGGCCTCGACGACCGCCGGGGCAAGCTCCATCGCCGCGGTCCCCGACGTGACCAGCACCGCGACGGGGCGCCGATCGGTGCGCGCGATGCCCAGGGCGAAAAACCCGGCCGCACGCTCGTCCAGGAGCACCCGAACCCGGATGTCAGGGCTGACGCCGAGCGCCAACGCCAAGGGCGTGGACCGCGACCCGGGGCACACGACGGCATCGCGGACGCCGGCCGCCGCGAACTCGGCGACGAACGCGCGCAGGAGCGCCGCGTCGGTCATCGCTCGCCCGCCGGGATGCCCAGGGCCGAAATGACGGCCCGGAGCTTCATCCGTGATTCTTCCCACTCGGCCTCCGGGTCGGAGTCCGCGACGATGCCGCAGCCGGCGAACAGGGTTGCCGTCGCGTGGTCGACAATCCCGCACCGGAGCGCCACGCACAGCTCGCCGTCACCGTCCGCGCCGAGCCAGCCGATCGGCCCGGCGTACCAGCCCCGGTCGAAGCCCTCGTGCTCGTCGACCAT
>DATDJA010000305.1:0-8909 GCA_036520795.1 Candidatus Limnocylindrales bacterium | reverse complement strand
GCGTGGCCATCCGGCCCCAGAGCGGCCCAGCGGACGGTCCCATGACCGACGAGGAAGGCCACGTTCGGCGCCAGGGGCTGGCGTTCCACCTCGTCGAGGTACTCGGCGAACGTCGTCCACCCTGGATCGAGTCCGAGCGTCGTGAAGTCGGCGTCGAGCATCGCCCGGACCACCCCGGCCATCGGCGCGTACGTGTACCCGCAGTTGCCCGACAGCTGGGTCGTGAAACCCTGGCGCAGGTGGCTCGCGAGCGCGCCATCGAGCAGCACGGAGCCGTCCGAGTGGCCGTGGGGGTCGACGAAGCCGGGCGAGACGACGTGTCCGGTCGTGTCGATGACGGTCGCCACGTCGCTGTCGCCGATGGCCGAGAGGTCACCGATCGCGGTGACCCGGTCGCCGGTGACGCCGACGTCGGCGGGCCTCGCGGGGGTGCCGGTGCCGTCGATCAACAGGCCGCCGCGAATCAGGAGGTCGAACGCCATCCCCGCGAGGGTACCTGCGAATCAGGCCTCCGCGATGACCCCCAGGGAGAGGCGGAACCCGGCCCGGCGCTGGAGGGGCGGCATCAGCGTGCCTTGCCCGACCGGCGCATCGCCCGGGAACCAGCGCACCCACTCCTCGTTGAAGGCGTCGAAGTCCGAGGGCTCGCGCAGCGACCAGCTCGCCCAGGCGATCCTGTCGAGCGAGCTCCCTGAGGCCTCGAGCTTCTCCTTGAGGTTGTGCATGCACTGGCGCGTGTGTTCCTTGATCGACCCGAGCACGACCTGCCCCGACTCGAGGTCGATCGGGCCTACAGACGACACGTAGACCATGCCGCCGGCGGTCACCGCGCGTCCCCGGCCGAGCTCGAGCACCTTGTGGTCGGTGCCCTCCGGCGGCGCCCCGATGCCGTAGCGCGACTTGAGCACCTTCGACGCCGTCGGCTTCGCGTCCTTCTCACTCGGGATCCCGAACTCGTCCGGTGGCAGCTCGACGCCGTTGCGGGCGAACTGCGGCATGAAGGTCGGCCGGTGGCCCGTCGGCACCAGCTCGCCCTCGATCTTCCCGTCGCGAACGCCGGTCTGCCGGAACTCGAAGATGTCCTGGGTCAGGATCTCGTCGTCCTCGATCCCGTACACCTCGGTCATCGTCACGATCTTGCGCGAGCCGTCCTTGAGGCGGGCGGTGTGCACGATCAGGTCGACCGCCGACGCGATCTGCTCGCGGATCGCCCGCAGCGGCAGCGCATAGCCGGTCATCAGCACCATCGTCTCGAGGCGGCGCAGCATGTCCCGCGGGCTGTTCGCATGGCCGGTCGAGAGCGAGCCGTCGTGGCCCGTCGTCATCGCCTGGAGCATGTCCAGGGCCTCGCCCGAGCGGCACTCGCCGACGATGATCCGGTCGGGCCGCATGTGCATCGCGTTCCGCAGCAGGTTGCGGATCGTGATCTCGCCCTCGCCCTCGAGGTTCGGGGGCCGCGATTCCAGGGTGATCACGTGCTCCTGGCGGAGCTGGAGCTCGGCCGCGTCCTCGATCGTGACGATCCGCTCGTCGTTGGGGATGAACTGCGACAGCACGTTGAGCGTGGTGGTCTTGCCCGACCCGGTGCCGCCCGAGACGAACAGGTTGAGCCGGGCCTCGATCGACGCCCGGACGAAGTCGAACATCTCCGGCGTGGCCGTGCCGAACGCGATGAGGTCGTCGACGGTGTACGGACGGGTCGAGAACTTGCGGACCGTGATCACGGGGCCGATGAGCGAGAGCGGCTCGATGATCGCGTTGACGCGCGAGCCGTCGGGCAGCCGCGCGTCGACGCGCGGGCTCGTCTCGTCGATCCGGCGGCCCATCGGCGTGATGATCCGGTCGATCACCCGCAGGACGTGCTCGTCGTTGAGGAACGTCGTGTCGACGCGCAGGATCTTGCCGCCGCGCTCGATGTAGATGTGGTCGGGGCCGTTGACCATCACCTCGGTGATCGACTCGTCGTGGAGCAACGGCTCGATCGGGCCGAAGCCCGTCACGTCGTCGATCATCTCGTCGACCAGCCGGTCGCGCTCCGGCCGGGTCACGGCGAAACCGTGCGTCTTGACCACGCTGTCGAAGACACCCTCGATCCGGGTCCGGACCTCCGATGCGGGAACGTCGACCAGCGTGTCAAACGCGTTTACCGCCGCCGCCTGGAGAAGGATCCGGATCTCGCGCAGCAGCAGTTCCCGGGCCGGGGTCCGCGGTGCGGTGCGCTGCTCGCTCGGCGCCGCGACCGGGACGATCGCGGTGGACGTCGATGTCGGAGGCGGCTTCGGGGCGCCCGCGCCCTGATTGGCGGCCTCGTTCGCCGCCTGCTGCGCCCTCTCGACCCGTTGGAGAAGCGACATGCGCTCGATCCCCTCTGGTTCGCGTCGTGTACTGCCGGCTGATCGTCCGGGCGGGTTCCCGGGCGCCGGCTTCGGCCCCCCAAATTCGCCGAGATCGCGCAGAGGATAACCCCATCGCGGGCATTCGCGGTTGCTGGGGTGCACCAGAACTGGTGGACTGTGGTCCGGTCGGGGCCGGTCCGGAGGGGCCAGAGGCGGCAGTAGAATGCCGCTCTGGGCCGCCGGGCCCCGGGGGAAGGAGCCACATGACCGCCGGATTCGATCCGCCGCCGCCGCCGGGAGCGAATCCGGGCCCCTTGGACCCTGCCGTTCCGGCCTCGCCACCTCCTCCGCCGGGGCAGCCCGGTCTGGGGCCGACGCCGTTTTCGGCGGACCCGGTCGGAGCGCCGACGTATCCGCCCGAAGGCGGCCAGCCCGCGGTCGCCGCGCCCAGGAAGGGCCGGTTCCGCCTCCGATGGCTCGTCCTCGGGGTGATCGCCGTGATCGCCGCCGTGTTCGGCTACCAGTACTGGGATCAGCAGCAGAACTACAAGGCCGGCCACGAAGCCTATCTGGCGGCGGACTGTGCGGGCGCGATCGTCCCCCTGCGCAAGGCCGCAGACGGCAGCGGTGACACGGCGACCCAGGCCCAGGCGGAGCTCCAGGAGTGCCAGGCACTGCTCGAGGGATCCGACCTGATCGCCGGGGGCAACCCGGCCGACGGGCTGCTTGCCTACAGCGAGTTCGTGCTCAAGTACGGCGACGGCCCGCGGGCCGATGCCGCCGTGGCCGGTGGCCGCCAGGCGATCGACGACGGCCCGCCCGAATCGGTCGCGTCGGTCGACGTGTGCGACTCGCTGGACACGCTCGAGGAACAAGGGTTCGTCGCCGGCGAGGATGAGGCACTGCCGCCGCTCCTGTACGCGTGCGGCCAGACCTACGAGGCCTCCGCGGCCTATGCGGCGGCCATCGTCGTCCTCGGCCGGTTCCTCACCTCCTACCCGGACCACGCGCTGACGGACTCGGTGAAGGACGCCTTCGCGCGGGTGACCGTCGCGGACGCCAAGGCTGCCGGCGCCGGCAGCCTCCCCGAGCCCGACCACGTCGGACCCAGCGAGGCGGGTGGCGACCTGGCCACGGTGATCATCCAGAACAGCTCGCCCGAGTCGATGGGCATCGTGTTCAGCGGGCCGGACGTCCGGGTCGAGAGTCTCGACGCCTGCCCGACCTGCGAGACGTTTACCGACACCGGGCCCGCCGAGTGCCCCGACGCGGGACCGGTCGGCACGTACCTGGTCGAGCCCGGCGACTACGAGGTGGTCGTGACGGCCACGAGCACGGGCGACGTGACCCCGTTCCACGGCACCTGGACGCTCAGCGCCGGCGAGGAATACTCGTCCTGCTTCTACGTCGTCACGCATTAGCGAGCGCGTGAGGGCCGGGTATACTCGCCGTCCGGCGTGGGGCTATAGCTCAGCTGGGAGAGCGTCTGAATGGCATTCAGAAGGTCAGGGGTTCGAATCCCCTTAGCTCCACCAACGCCTTAGCAACGCCGACCGATTGACCCCTCGCCGGGACCGGCGGGGGGTCTCGTTCACTCAGGGCAGGGAACCGTGACCACCACAGGCGACAGCACGACGGACGCAGCCGCGGGCGAGGGCCGGCACCGGATCGAACGCTATGACCCGGGCGCCATCGAGCCCCGCTGGCAGGCGCGCTGGGACGAGCTCGCCCTGTACCAGACCGACCTCGCGAACCAGCGTGACCGCTACTACCTGCTCACGATGTTCCCGTACCCGTCGGGCGACATCCACATCGGGCACTGGTACATCAAGACGCCGACCGACGCGATCGCGCGCTACCGGCGGATGCACGGCAAGAACGTGTTCCTGCCGATCGGCTTCGACGGGTTCGGGCTGCCCGCCGAGAACGCGGCGATCAAGAACAACATCAACCCGCGCGACTGGACGACGTCCAACATCGCGAACATGCGCCGTCAACTGCGGCAGATGGGCGCGACGTTCGACTGGAGCGCGGAGGTCGTCACCTGCGACCCCGAGTACTACAAGTGGAACCAGTGGTTCTTCCTGCGCTTCCTCGAGGCTGGCCTGGCGTATCGGGCGAACTCGCCGGTCGACTGGTGCCCCAACGACGGCACGCTCGCGCGCGAGCAGGTCGAGGGCGCGGACCGTCACTGCTGGCGTTGTGGCGCCAAAGTCGAGAAGCGCGCGCTGGACCAGTGGTACCTGCGGGTCACCGACTACGCGGACGAGCTGCTCGACTTCAGCGAGATCCAGTTCCCCGACCCCTTGCGGATCCAGCAGGCCAACTGGATCGGCCGCTCGTCGGGGGCGGAGATCGTGTTCGAGACGGCGCCCTCGCCACATCACGCCGGCGGCGAGGAGCTCCGGGTGTTCACGACGCGTCCTGACACGCTGTTCGGGGCGACGTTCATGGTGCTGGCGCCGGAGCATCCGCTGGTCGCGACGCTGACCGCGCCGGAGCGCCGGAGCGACGTGGAGGCGTACGTCGCCGCCACCGAGGCGAAGACCGAGATCGACCGGCTGTCCACGGATCGCGAGAAGACCGGCGTCGCGATCGGCGCGGACGCGATCAACCCGGTCAACGGCAAGCGCGTCCCGATCTTCGTCGCGGATTACGTGCTGGGCGGCTACGGCACCGGCGCGATCATGGCGGTCCCGGCACACGACGAGCGCGACTTCGAGTTCGCCCGCAAGTTCGGCCTGCCGATCGTGCGGGTGGTCATGCCGAGGGGCGCCGACCCCGAGGCAGACCTCGACGCGGCCTTCATCGAGCACACGATCGACGAGGTCATGGTCAACTCGGGCCGGTTCACGGGTCGCCCGGCCGCCGAAGCGTGGCACGAGATCGTGGGCTGGCTGGCGGAGCAGGGCAAGGGCCGGTCGGCGGTCACCTTTCGGCTGCGT
The DNA here is from genome assembly GCA_036520795.1 of Candidatus Limnocylindrales bacterium. GTDB lineage: Bacteria > Chloroflexota > Limnocylindria > Limnocylindrales > CSP1-4 > CAIXZV01. The sequence goes on along the minus strand of DATDJA010000305.1, from coordinate 3,628 downwards.
GACTGGCTGATCAGCCGCCAGCGCTACTGGGGCACGCCCATCCCGGTCATCCACTGCGAGCGGTGCGGCATCGTCCCCGTGCCGGACGAGGACCTGCCGGTCGTCCTGCCGGACACGGTCGACTACGCGGGCAGCGGCGTGAACCCGCTGACCCGCGACGAGGCGTTCCTCAACGTCGCCTGCCCATCCTGCGGCGGCCCGGCGCAGCGCGAGACGGACACGATGGACACGTTCATCGACTCGTCCTGGTACTGGTACCGCTACCTGGCCCCGCACCGACCCGACGAGCCGCTCGACCCCGACCTGGTGGAGAGCTGGACGCCGGTCGAGCAGTACACCGGCGGCGCCGAGCATGCGGTGATGCACCTGCTCTACGCGCGGGAGTTCACCAAGATGCTCCGCGACATCGGCCTGGTGCAACAGAACGAGCCGTGGAAGCGGGTGTTCAACCAGGGCCAGATCCTGGGCACCGACGGCGAGCGGATGAGCAAGAGCCGCGGCAACGTCCAGGACCCCGACGAGCTGGTGGCCCGGTACGGCGCGGACACCGTCCGGCTGTACCTGATGTTCATGGGGCCGTGGGACCAGGGCGGGCCGTGGAGCCCGAGCGGGATCGAGGGCCCGTACAAGTTCCTCCACCGGGTCTGGACGATCGCGCTGGATCCCCACGGCCGCGACCCGGGCGACCGGAACGCTGGCGCGCTGCCCGCCGGCGAATCCGAGCACGACGCGCGGTCCCGGATGCGCGCGACCGCGCACCGGACCCTGCGCGACGTGACGACGGATTACGAGGGCTTCCGCTGGAACACCATGGTCGCCAAGCTGATGGAGCTGGCGAATCTGCTGTCGCGCTACCGTGGGACGTCCGTCGCCGGTCTGGCGGAGTGGGACGAGGCGGTCCGGCTGCTGCTGCTGATGCTGGCGCCGGCGGCGCCGCACATCACCGAGGAGCTGTGGTCGCGGCTGGCGGAGGCGCGCGGCGAGGCCTGGTCCTCGATCCACACAGCGTCGTGGCCGACCGTCGACGAGTCCGTGATCGTCGAGGCGACCTACGAGGTCCCGATCCAGGTCAACGGCAAGCTGCGGGACAAGGTCACGGTGCCGGCCGGCATCTCCGAGATCGAGCTCGAGCAGATCGTGCTCGCCCGCGACAAGGTGGCCACGGCGCTCGGCGGCAGGCAGCCCCACCGGATCATCCACGCCGGCGGCGGCAGGCTCGTCAACATCGTCGTCCGCTAGGCTCGGTTGGCGGCCGCCGCCGACCGTCCGGGCAGCCCGAGCGACACGACCGCCACCGCGACGCCGACGGCGGTCAGCAACGCGAACCCGAGCGTCATCCCCGAGGCGGTCACCGTGCCGCCGAGCACGGCGCCCGCGAGGCTCGCGCCGACCACGCCGCCCAGGTAACGGCCGGTGAAGTAGGTCCCGGCGGCCATCCCGACCCGGTCGCCGCCCACGGCCTCGAACGCGGCCGCCTGGCGCGGCGACCCCGACAGGCCCATGCCCAGCCCGACGACGCCGAGCAGGACGGTGACCAGCACCAGCAGCCCGCCGACCGCGAGGCCGGGGCCGGTCGCCGTCGCGATCGCGAGCCCGGCGAGTCCGGCCGTCATGACCATCGACCCCTGCACCGCGGGCCGCCGCCGGCCGACCCGGTCCGAGACCCGGCCGCCGTAGGGCGCCACGATCGCGCTCACGCCCGCGATCCCGAGCAGCACGATGCCGCTGGCCGTCGCCGTCGCCCCCAGCAGCCGTTCGACGAGGAGGGGCACGAGCAGGAACGCGCCGTGGAGCACGACGGTGGCCCCGAACACGCCCGCGACCGCGGCCGAGAAGGAGCGCGAACGGAACAGCCGTGGGTCGACGGCGGGGTGCTCGGTGCGCAGCTCGACCGCCACGAATGCCACCAGCAGGACGAGCGTCCCGAGCGTGGCACCGATGCGGACGTCGGTGGCGTCGGTGCGGAGGGCGACGAGGAACGCGACGATCAGCGCGGCGAGGACGACCAGGCCCGGGACATCGAGGGGTCGTACCTGGACGTTGGCGTTGCGCCGGGGCGCCAGCATGAAGGCGACGGCCGCCGCGGCCAGGATCGCGATCGGGACCGCGAGATAGAACATCGAGCGCCAGCCGAACGCGCCGACCAGGACTCCGCCGACGAAGGGGCCGACCGCGGCGCTGACCGAGACCAGGAGGTCGAACAGGCCGAACGCCTCGCCCCGCCGTCCGGCCGGGGCGATGTCGCGGATGATCGAGGCCGAGCCGGTCGAGACGAACGCGCCGCTGATCGCCTGGAGGACGCGCGCGAGCTCGAGGACAGCGAACGACGTGGAGATCGCCGCCAGCAGCGAGGCGGCGCCGAACGCCAGCACGCCGGCGATGAACGTCAGCCGATGACCGAAGCGGTCGCCCAGCGAGCCGCTGACCGGCAGGGCGACGGCGACCGCCCCGAGGTACAGCGTGACGACGGAGGACACCTGGTTCGCGCCGAGGCCGAACTCGTCCATGATCCCCGGCAGGGCGACGGCCAGCATCGTCGAGTTGAGCGGGACGAGGATGGCGCCACTCGCCACCCCCAGCATCAGCGCGGAGAGCGTTCGTTCCCGGCGGTCTCCCGTCACAGCATCCGGACGATGCCGCGGGTGCCATCGATCTCGACCTCGCGCCCGTCGGCGATCTGGTCCGTGGCGCCGGCGATGCCGACGACCGCTGGCAGCCCGAACTCGCGCGCGACGACGGCCGCATGCGACAGGACGCCGCCGGTGTTCGTCACCAAGCCGCCGGCGATCACGAACACGGGGACCCAGGACGGGTTCGACGATGGGCAGACGATGATGTCGCCGGGCTGGATCCGGCCGAAGTCGGCGGGCGACAGCGCGACGCGCGCGGGACCGCGCACGATGCCGCCCGAGGCGCCTGTGCCCCGGAGCTCGTCGGCCACGTCCGACTCGATCCTCGCTCCTTCGAACCTGTCGACGGTCGTCGTTGCCTCCGGAGGCTTGCCGACGACGGCCGGTGGACGGATCGCCCGCTGCTGCGCGAAGGCGGCCCTGCGCTCCGCGACCAGGGATTTGAGATCGCTCGGTGTCGCAAGCGCGGTGGTGATGTCGCGGTGCTCGAGGAAGAACACGTCGTCGGGGGTCCCGATGGTCCCCTCTGCGGCGAGCCTGCGGCCGACTCGCGTCGCGAGCTGACGAAGGCGCGACTGGGCCATCCGGTCGATCCAGTAGTTGTGACCCTCCGTCAGGGGACCGATGTCCCGGGCGAGGGCCAGGAGCCGCTCGAACGCCGCGAGCTCGTCGGGCTGGCCGCTGAGCCGTTCGCGGACGCTGTCAGCGCGGGCGTCGGCCTCGGCCCGCAGCCGTTCGCGCCGACGGGTCGCCGACACCGCCGGCCGGCCGATGCGCTTGGCGAGCTCGTCGAGGTAGGCGCCGGGCTCCTCGACCCACGACGCGAGCAGGAAGTCGTCGTTCGCCTGGCCAAGGTGGCCGTGCTCCGCAAGGAACGCGTCGAGCTGCGCGACGAAGTCCGGGCCGCCTTCGACCGCCAGCAGGTCCTCGCGCGTGGCGCCGCCGGTGCGCAGGGCCGCGGCGACGGCCGGGGTCGCGCTGGCCGTGGCGGCCAGCGC
>DATDJA010000304.1:0-2082 GCA_036520795.1 Candidatus Limnocylindrales bacterium | reverse complement strand
TCTGGAACGGCATCCCGCTGCCGCTCGTCGCGGTCGGCGTCGTGGCCTGGATCTTCCTGACCGTCATCGTCGTGGCCGGGATCGGCGAGCAGCGGCTCGCGGGCGCCGATTCGATCGGGCGCCTGCTCGAGGATGCCCTCGCCTGAACCGGCGACCGCGGTCAGCGGCGGCGTGCGAGGACGACGACCCAGCCCATCATCGATTCTCCCGGCTCGTAGCCCGCCCGCAGGTCGACGTCGAAACCCACACCCTCGAGCGCGGACCGGAGCGAGTCCGGGTCGTAGAGGTGAAGCACGTGGCGTTCATCGGTGCGTTCATAGCGACCGTCATCGAGCTGGCGGAACGTCGCGATGGCACGGGTGACGGACACGTCGTCCTCGGTCTCCCGAACCCCGACCGACCAGCCCGGACGGTCGTGGAACTGGACGCGCAGGCGGTCCGGCCCGGACCTGCCGTGCACCGAAACGTCGAACAACAGCACTCCACCGGGGACGAGGGCGGCCGCGACGCGAGCGGCGAGGGCCGCGAAGGCATCGTCGCCCGCCCGAGCATCGACCGCGTAGTTGAGCGCCTCGCCGGTCGCGGTCACGGCGACCGACCCTGGCGCCAGCTCGGCGTCGAGTAGGCTGCCCTGCACGAATCGGGCGCCGGGCGCCTCGCGCCGCGCGATCTCGAGCATCGCGGCCGACAGGTCCACCCCGATCACGTCGAAGCCCGCGTCGGTCATGCGGCGCGCGAGGATGCCCGACCCGCACCCGAGGTCCACGATCGTGCCCGCGGCCAGGCCCGCGGCGGCAAGCTCCGCCGTCAGCAGGTCTGCCGCCCGGCCGGCGAGCCGCCCGAACGCCTCGTGGTGGATACCGGACTGCTCGGGGCCGTAGAACGCGCGCTCATCCATCGCCAGCCGATGCTAGCGGGCCGGCCCGCTTGACACGCGGCGGATGCCCGATGCTAATGGGGCCGATGACCGTCCTCGCCGACACGCCTCGCGGCTCCTCGTTCGACGCCAACCGCGACGCCAACCTCGCGCTCGTCGCGGAGCTGCGCGAACGGCTGGCGAGCGTCCAGCTGGGCGGTGGCGCCGAGGCCGTCGCGCGGCACACGGCCCGCGGCAAGCTGCTCGCACGCGACCGGATCGACCGCCTCGTCGACCCCGGCTCCCCGTTCCTCGAGCTCTCGGCGCTGGCCGCCTGGGACATGTACGACGGCGAGGCGCCCGGCGCCGGGATCGTGACCGGGATCGGGGTCGTGGGCGGGCGCGAGGTCGCGATCGTCGCCAACGACGCCACGGTCAAGGGCGGCACCTACTTCCCGATGACCGTCAAGAAGCACCTGCGGCTGCAGGAGATCGCGGCCGAGAACCGCCTGCCCTGCATCTACCTCGTCGACAGCGGCGGCGCCTTCCTGCCCCTCCAGGCCGACGTGTTTCCCGACCGCGAGCACTTCGGCCGGATCTTCTACAACCAGGCCAACCTGTCGGCCGCCGGGATCGCGCAGATCGCCGTCGTCATGGGCAGCTCGACCGCCGGCGGCGCCTACGTGCCGGCGATGAGCGACGAGACCGTGATCGTGCAGGGCACCGGCACGATCTTCATCGGCGGCCCGCCGCTGGTGAAGGCGGCGACCGGCGAGGAGGTCTCGGCCGAAGACCTGGGCGGGGCGGACGTACACACCCGGCTGTCGGGGGTCGCGGACCACCTGGCCGACGACGACGAGCACGCCCTCGCGATCACCCGCCGGATCCTCGCCAACGTGCCGGCGGCGGCCAAGGACCCGCCGTGGGAGGTGCGGCCGTCGCGCGCGCCGCTGTACGACCCGGCCGAGCTGTACGGGATCGTGCCCACCGACCTGCGCCAGGCCTTCGACGTCCGCGACGTCATCGCGCGCATCGTCGACGGCAGCGAGCTGGACGAGTTCAAGGCGCGCTACGGGACGACGCTTGTCACCGGCTTCGCGCGGATCATGGGCTACCCGGTGGGCATCGTCGCCAACAACGGGATCCTGTTCAGCGAGAGCTCGCTCAAGGGCGCCCACTTCATCGAGCTGTGCACGAAGCGCCGCATCCCGCTCGTGTTCCTCCAG
>DATDJA010000303.1:0-3101 GCA_036520795.1 Candidatus Limnocylindrales bacterium | reverse complement strand
GGCGCGGGCTCGAGCGTTCCCGGGACCACCGGGACGCTCACCGACGTCGCGAGGCGTCGCGCGTTGAGCTTGTCGCCGAGCGCCTCGATGCTCACCGGCGACGGTCCGACGTAGACGAGCCCCGCATCCTCGACGGCGCGGGCAAACGCGGCCCGCTCAGCGAGGAACCCGTAGCCCGGGTGGACCGCCTCGGCCCCCGACGCGACGGCGGCCTCGACGATCGCGTCGATCCGCAGGTAGCTCTCGGCCGCTGGCGGCGGTCCGAGCCTGACGGCGACGTCCGCCAGGCGCACATGTGCCGCACCGGCGTCGACGTCGCTGTAGACCGCGACGGATTCCATCCCCTGGTCGCGACAGGCGCGGATGATGCGCACCGCGATCTCGCCCCGGTTGGCGACCAGGACGCGCCGAAAGGGCGGGGTGGCGGTGATCATCGCGGGCGGCCGCCGCGCTCGTCTTTGCACAAAGACGGCGACCGGCCGCGCGCGTCAGAGCGGGATGTTGCCATGCTTCTTGCGGGGGTTCGTGTCCTGCTTGTTCGCGAGCACCTCGAGTGCGCGGATGAGGCGCGGTCGGGTCTCGCTCGGCAGGATCACCTCGTCGATGTAGCCGCGCGCGGCAGCGACGTAGGGATTCGAGAACTCGGCCTCGTAGGCGGCAACCAGCCGGACCCGCTCCGCGTCGGAGTCGACCGCGCCTGCGATCTCGTCCTTGAAGATGATGTTGACCGCGCCCTCGGCACCCATGACAGCGATCTCGGCCGTCGGCCACGCGAAGTTGAAGTCGCCGCGGATGTGCTTGCTGCTCATGACGTCGTACGCGCCGCCGTACGCCTTGCGCGTGATGACCGTCACCTTCGGCACGGTCGCCTCGCAGTACGCGTAGAGCAGCTTCGCGCCGTGGCGGATGATCCCGCCGTGCTCCTGCGCAACGCCCGGCAGGAAGCCCGGGACGTCGACGAGCGTGACCAGCGGCACGTTGAACGCGTCACAGGTGCGCACGAATCGCGCTGCCTTCACGGAGGCGTCGATGTCGAGCGCGCCCGCCAGCACGGCGGGCTGCTGGGCGACGACGCCGACCGCGCGCCCGCCGAGTCGCGCGAAGCCGACCAGGATGTTCGCGGCCCAGGCCGGCTGGATCTCGAGGAAGTCACCCTCGTCGACGACGTGCGCGATGACGTCGTGCATGTCGTATGGCCGCGAGGGGTCGTCGGGTACGAGCGAATCGAGATCGGTGTCCATGCGATCGCGGGGATCGCCGCTCGCGATCGTCGGCGCATCCGCGAGGTTGTTCTGCGGCAGGTGCGCCAGCAGCCGGCGCACCGCGTCCATCGCGTCCGCCTCGTCGAGGGCGGCCAGATGCGCGACGCCACTCCGGCCCGTGTGGACCGCGGCGCCGCCAAGCTCCTCGGCGTCAACCACCTCGTGGGTCACGGCGCGCACGACGTTGGGGCCGGTGACGAACATGTAGCTCGTCCCCTCGACCATCACCGTGAAGTCGGTCATCGCCGGCGAGTAGACAGCGCCGCCCGCGCACGGCCCGAGGATCACGGAGATCTGCGGCACGACACCAGAGGCCAGGACGTTGCGCAGGAAGATCTCGGCGTAGCCCCCGAGTGACGCCACGCCCTCCTGGATCCGCGCGCCGCCCGAATCGTTGAGCCCGATGATCGGCGCGCCAACCTTCATCGCCAGATCCATCACCTTGCAGATCTTCTCGGCGTAGGCCTCGGACAGCGATCCGCCGAAGACCGTGAAGTCCTGGCTGTAGACAAAGACGAGGCGACCGTCGATGGTGCCGTGGCCCGTGACGACGCCATCGCCCAGGACGCGCTGCTCGTCGAGCCCGAACTCGGTCGCTCGATGGGTCACGAATGCGTCGAGCTCGACGAACGAGTCGGCGTCGAGCAGCAGGTCGAGGCGTTCGCGAGCCGTCAGCTTGCCCGCGGCGTGCTGGCGCTCGGCCCGCTCCGCTCCCCCGCCTTCCCTGGACTCGGCCCGAAGCTGCTCGAGTCGCGCCATCCGCTCCGCGTTGGTCGACACGTCGGGGGCTCCCTCCGGTGCGCTGCGCGCTGTCCTTGCGCAAAGACGTGGCCGCTTGGACCCATCATAGGCGGCCCGCGTCGCCGGCCGGGACCGTTCGGGCGGCGGGATGCGCCGGGTCGCCAAACGGCCACAGGCGGTGTTGTCGGGGCATCAACGGCTCGTTAGCGGTTGCCGTGGCGCACCGCTGAATCACCGCGACGGGCTTGCGGATATCCACAGAACGGTGCACAACTCGGTCATTGTGTGGACAACCTCGACGGGCGCTCCGTCGAGCCCGGGGGTAGGATTCGACCACTTTCGCCGACCTGCCGGCATCCGTCACGCCCCTGGATCCCCGAGGTGACGCCCTTGACGCACGTGATCGCGATCGCCAACCAGAAGGGCGGCGTCGGCAAGACGACGACCGCAATCAACCTCGCGGGGGCGCTCGCTGAGGAAGGGTTTCGCGTCCTGCTGGTCGACATGGACCCACAGGCGAACCTGACCGCAGGCGTCGGTATCAACCTCAACACGATCACGTGGTCGATCTCCGACGTACTCTCTGACGGGCGCGCGACGATGGAGCAGGTGATCCTCGCGACCGAGACCGCGGGCATCGACGTCGTCCCGGCGCATATCGACCTCGCCAGCACGGAGGGCGAGCTGTTCACGGCGCTGGGCCGCGAGTCGATCCTGCGCGAGGCGATGCGCGAGGCGATCGTGAACTACGACTTCGTCCTGATCGACTGCCCGCCCAACCTCGGGCTGCTGACGGTGAACGGCCTCGTCGCGGCGGACAGCGTGATCATCCCCGTCCAGACCCAGTTCTACGCGATGAAGGGCCTCAACAACCTCGTCAAGGTCATCAACGCGATCCGCCTCAAGCTCAACCGGGATCTCAAGATCCTCGGCCTCCTCCCCACGTTCTACGACGCCCGCACCAACCTCGCGCGCGACATGCTGGACGAGCTGCGCGTGGTCGGCGACCAGCACGTCTTCTCCTCGATCATTCGCAACACCGTGAAGCTGGGGGAGGCGCCGCTCGTCGGGCGGCCGATCACGTCCTATGCGGGGACC
>DATDJA010000302.1:0-24227 GCA_036520795.1 Candidatus Limnocylindrales bacterium | reverse complement strand
GATCGACCCGGGCCGGCCGGCCGCTGTCACGCCTCCCCGGGATCGTCGTGCGCGATCAGTAGTAGTCCGAGCACGAGAGGAAGTACCCGCAGCGGCAGATGAGCTTGCACTTGCGCTCGTCCATGCGCGCGCCACAGTTGGCGCACACGAGCATCAGCTCGCCCGGATCGTCTGGCTCGACGTCGGTCGTCGTGGCCCTCGGCGGATCGAGGTCGACGAGCCGGAGCGCTTGGGCGGATGCCGCGGCGGCGGCGCGATCCGGGGCGTGCACGCCCGCCATCGTACGCCGCTCAGGTCCGCGTGGGTGCCTCGCGGCCGAGCGCCTCGTTGAATGCGAGCACGTGGTCCACGGCCTCGTCGCGCGTCCACGACGCGCCTTCGGCCAGGGCGGCCTGGAGGCGGGGGTCGGACGTGTCCGGGTCGACGTCCGCCGTTCCCGGCAGGGGCACGCGGGACGCGAGGTGGATGCCGGTCTCGGCCACCAGCCGTCGCTCGGCACCGCCGACCCGGTAGGCGTCGGCGTCGCGACCCTCGTGCAGCAGCATGATCGCGGTCGCGGACATCACGAGCGTCACACCTGAGAGGTCGCGGCTCGCCCAGAACTCGCGAACCGTGGGCGCGAGATCCGCCGCGGCCCGCTGGACGTCGCCACTCAAGAGCCGGCCGAAGGCGCGCGTGAACCGCGACCAGCTCACCCAGAACGGGTCACCGATGCGCTCGAAGATCTCGAGGGCGCGCGTGGCGGCCGCCTCGCCGAGCTCCGCCTCGCCGCGGTAGTCGTGGTACTCGCTCAGGCCCCACAGCGCACGGCCCATCCCGTGCTCGTCGCCGAGGCGGGTCCAGATCTCGAGTGCCTCGTCGAGGAGCGCGGTGTCCCCGTCGCGGATGAGTTGGAACCACTCTTCGGAGTCCTTGGCCGGCCGGCGCGCGAAGAAGAAGTTGTAGAGCGCATTGGCCAGCTCGGCATCGTCGCCGACCAGCCGGGCCATCTCGACGGCCGCCCCGTAGTGGGCGCTCGCCGATTCGGCGTCGGCAGCCCAGTACGCCAGGCCGCCGGCCGCCTCGAGCGTCCGCAGACGGGCTCGTGTCGGCGTCGCGGTCCAGCCGGGCATCGCGAGCACGCGATCCACCCGGGTCCGGCCCTCGAAGAGGTGGCCGCGCATCTGCCAGAACCGCCAGAGGACGAACACGAGGTCCGACGCCCGCCCGGTGTCCCCGGCCGTCGTCAGGTGCTCGAGCGCCGTCCGGAGGTTGTCGTGCTCGTCCTCGAGACGATCGAGAAGCCGCGCGTGGGCCGCGGCCGCCGTGGTCGTGTCGATCGCCTGCGGTCGCGACGTCGTCGCGAACGCGAGGAAGGCGTCCGCGTGGCGGTCCCGGAGGGCGTCGGCTTCGCCCCGCTCGGCGAGCTTGTCAAGGGCGTACTCGCGAATCGTCTCGAGCATCGTGAACCGGACGTCGCCGTGGAGGTCGTCGCCGATCCGCACGAGGCTCTGTTCCGCGAGCCGTTCGAGGCCGCCGAGGACGTCGAGGGGGACCTCGTCGCCCGCGATCCCGCACACAGCCTCCGCGGTCTCGAGCGGACCGCCGCCCGCGAATACGCCCAGCCGGGCGAACAGCCGGCGGTCCTCTGCCTCCAGGAGCTCATGGCTCCAGTCGATCGCGCCGCGGAGGGTCCGCTGCCGCTCGGGCAGATCCCGCGCGCCGGCCGACAGCAGGCCTAGGCGGTCCCCCAGTCGCTGTGCCATCGCGGCTGGCGAAAGCAACCGGATCCGCGCCGCGGCCAGCTCGATCGCGAGCGGCAGGCCATCGAGCCTCCGAACGACCTCGGCCACGTGGGGACCGTTCTCGGGGGTGAGCATGAAGTCCGGCCGCACGGCCATCGCCCGCTCGACGAACAGGCGCACGGCCTCGGCCGCGAGCAGCGTCTCGACATCGGTCGTGCCCGCCGGCGGCAAGGCCAGGGGCGGGACGGGGAACTCCTGCTCGCCGGAGATCCGCAGCGGGGCCCGGCTCGAGACGATGACGGTGAGCCTGGGCGCCGAGCGCAGCAGGTCGGCGACGATCGGGGCGCCGGACACGACCTGCTCGAAGTTGTCCAGCACGAGCAGCGCGGTTCGCTCCCGGAGATGCTCCTTGACGCGCTCGATCGGTGGGCGTTGCGGAGCGAGCAGGCCGATCGATGCGGCGATGGCCGAGGCCACGAGCTCGGGGTCCGTGACCGGGGCGAGCGGCACGAACCATGTCCCGTCGGGAAAGCGCTCGATGCAGTCGCCCGCCAGCGCCAGCGAGAGCCGCGTCTTGCCCGTTCCTCCGGGCCCGGTGAGGGTCAGCAGCCGCGTCCGGTCCAGCAGCGAGACGGCGTTGTCCACCTCGGCTCGACCGACGAACGTCGTCAGCTGCGGCGGCAGGTTGTTGGGCGTGAGGTCGAGGGTCTTGAGCGGGGGAAACGCGGTCTCGAGCCCGTCGGCCACCACCTGGTACAGGCGTTCCGGGCGCGGGAAATCCTTGAGCCGGTGCTCGCCCGCGTCGCGCATGGAGATGGCACCGTCCGGCTCGCCGGCCAGCGTCCGCGTTGCGTCCGTGACGATGATCTGGCCGCCGTGCGCGGCCGCCGCCACCCGCGCGGCGCGGTGCACCTCGATGCCCACGTAGTCGCCGCCGACCACCAGCACCTCGCCCGTGTGGATGCCCATCCGGACCCGGACGTCGCCGCCCCGCCACGCGTATGCGGCGAGGGCACGCTGGGCCGCGACCGCCGCCCGGATCGCGCCCGCGGCCGACGCGAACGCGACGAACACCGCGTCGCCCTCGGACCCGAACCTGACGCCGCCATGTTCGCCGGCCGCGGCATCGACGATGGTCCGGTGGATCCCCAGCGTCTCGCCATACGCCGCGTCGCCGACCTCATGGAGCAGCCGGGTCGAGCCCTCGATGTCGGTGAACAGGAACGTGACGATGCCCTCGGGCAGCGCGGTCGTCACGGGAAGTCGATCTCGCCCAGGGCGTAGCGCACGCCCTCGGGCAGGGGCATGGCGGACCCTTCGGCCTCGTAGCGTGCGAGCTCGTCGGCTGCGAGCGCCTGCGACGCGGTCGCCCGCGTGTCGACCTCGAACCCACTCTCGACGACGCCCGCGAGACCCGTCCCCGACGACGCCTGGATGCGCCGGGCGAGGCCCGACAGGCGGGCCGCCCGGGGCAGGTCGCCCTCGCTGACCGCGACGGCGGCCATGTGGTCGAGCCCGAGCGTGACGCCGGCGACGTCGCCGGCTTCGGCGAACATGCGCAGCCCTTCCGCGAGCAGCTCGTGCGCGACGGCGGTGTCACCGAGCTTGAGGCGGGCCGACCCGAGCTGGTGCAGCGACCAGGCCTCCTGGGTCCGGTCGCCAACCTTGCGGTTCAGCGCCAGCGCTGCCTCGAACGCCTGCGCCGCCGCCGCGTTGTCCTGGGCGAAGTAGTGCTGGATGCCGATTCCCCAGTAGACATTCGCCTCTCCGGAGACGTCGCCCAGCGACTGGTAGATCGCGAGCGCCTCGGCAAGCAGTGCGTCGGCCTGCTCGCGAGCGTCCGGCGGCAGCGGCCCGAGGATGCCCATCGTGTAGCAGAACGAGAGGTTGTAGGCCGCGTTCGCGATCTCTCGCTCGTCGCCGATCTCGCGCCAGATCGCAAGCGCAGCCTCGTAGTCGGGGCGCGATCCGTCGACCAGCCCGTGCCAGTAGATGATCCCGCCCATCACCTCGTGCGTCCTCGCGCGCAGCGGGGCCGGCGCGGTGGCGAACCAGGGTCGGGCGATCAGCGCCGCGACCCTGGCGCGTGCCTCGCGCAGGTAGCCGCGCTTCTGCCAGAACCGCCAGATCGCGGCGGTGATCCCGAGGGCGACCTCGGCGTCGCTGCTGGCGTCGCCCCAGTCGATCGCCGCGCGCAGGTTCGCGTGCTCGAGTTCCAGCCGGTCGAGGGCTGTTCGCTGGCGGTCGCCCGCGAGGTCCGGCTCGAGCTCGCGGGACAGGGCGAGAAAGGCCTTGGCGTGGCGTTCTGCGACCGCGCCGATGTCGCCCGACGCCTCCAGGCGCTCGAGCGCGTACTCCCGGATCGGCTCGAGCATCGAGAACCGCGGTTCGCCATCGATCTCGTCGCTGCGGACGAGGCTCTGGTCCACGAGCGAGGCGAGGCCGTCGAGCACGTCGATGCCCAGGTCCGACGCCGGCCCGGCGACTCCCTCGGCCCGCGCGACGTCGAACCCGCCCATGAACACGGCCAGCCGCTGGAACAGGCGGCAGGCAGGCGGGTCGAGCAGCTCGTAGCTCCACATGATCGTGCCGCGCAGCGAGCGCTGGCGCTCCGGGACGTCAGCCGCTCCGGCTCCGGGCAGGTCGAGCCGGCCCTCCAGCCGCTCGTGGATCGCGGCTGGCGTGAGGAAGCGCAGGCGAGCCGCGGCGAGCTCGATCGCAAGCGGCACGCCCCCGAGGTGCGCGACGATCGCGGCCACGTCCCCGGCATTGGAGCTGGTGACGGCGAAGCCGGGCTTCACGGAGCCGCCGCGCGCGACGAACAGGCGGACCGACTCGAAGGCCGCCAGCGCCTCCGGTGTCCCCGATCGGACGCCGGCCGGAAGGCGCTCGCGCGCAAGCGGGCCGAGTCGATCGACGTCGGGAGGCGACGGGAGGCCCGGGACGGGGTACTCCTGCTCGCCGGACACTCTCAGCGGAGCGCGGCTCGTCGCGAGGATTCGAACCTTGCCGGCGCGCCTGAGGAGCTCGCCCACGTCCGTCGCTGCCCCACGCACCTGCTCGAAATTGTCGAGGACGAGCAGGACGTTCTTCGACCCGAGCTCCGCCCCGACGACGTCGATCGGTGAGCGGCTCGGGTCGTCGCCGATGCCGATGGCCCGCGCGATGGCGGGCATGACCAGCGCCGAGTCGGTGATGGTTCCGAGCGGGACGAACCAGGTGCCGTCGGGGTACTCGTCGACGAGCAACGCGGCGACCTGGAGCGCGAGCCGCGTCTTGCCGGTCCCCCCGGGACCCGTCAGGGTCACGAGCCGTGACGTTCCCAACAGCGCCCGCGTCTCTTCAAGCTCGCGCTCGCGACCCACGAACGAGGTCAGCTCCAGCGGCAGGTTGTTGGGGCGCGCGTCGATCGAGTGGATCGGCGGAAAGTCGCCCGGCAGTCCGTCGATGTCGAGCTGGGCGATCCGTTCCGGGCGCAGGTCCTTGAGGCGATGCGCCCCCAGCGGCCGGAGGCTGAGACCTGGCGCCAGGTGCCCCTCGACCAGCGACGAGGTCACCTCCGACAGCAACACCTGGCCGCCGTTCGCGGCCGATGAGACCCGTGCGGCCCGGTGGACATCGTGCCCGACGTAGCTGCCGTCGGCGTCGAGCTCGCCGATGCCCGTGTGCAGGCCCATCCGGACACGGACCTCACCGCCCTCGGGCCATGCCTCCGCCGCCAGCGCCCGCTGCGCGATGGCGACGGAGCGCACGGCCGCCGCCGGGTCGAGGAACACGGCGAAGAACGAGTCGCCCTCGGTGCCGATCTCGAGCCCGTCTTCCGCGGCCAGCGCGGCGCGAATCAGCTCCCGGTGACGGGCGAGGATCGGGCGCCACGCGGCGGTCCCGAGCGCGTCGACGAGGCGCGTCGAACCCTCGATGTCCGTGAACAGGAAGGTGACCTCGCCGGTCGGGCGGGCAGGGGCAGCCACGGTCACGTCCTGCGATCGCTCGGCCTAGGTCCGGTGGTCCGTCGTCACCTCGCGGAGGCGCCCGGCGACGACCCGCAGGACCGACAGAGCCACCCCCGGCTCCTCGCGCAGCACGCGCTCGAAGTCCCACGACGCGAGCGCGAGGCAGCGCGTCGGCACCTCGGCGGCGACCTGCGCGATCCGCGGCCCGCCGTCGAGGATCGACAGCTCGCCGAAGAACTCGCCCGGGCCGAGGCGGGCGACGACGTTGCCGTCGCGGCTGACGCGGACCATGCCCTCGACGATGACGAAGAACCCGGTGCCGATCTCGCCCTGCCGCGCGATCACGCGATCGGCCGGAAAGTCGACCTCCACGGCGGCGGCGGCCAGCGCCTCGAGGCCGGTGTCCTCGATCCCCCTGAACAGCGGACAGCCGCCGATCAGGGCGCTGCGCCGGTCCTGGGTCAGGGTCATCGGTCCTCCGGGGTTCTGGGGAGGTCATGGTGCGCCGCTTCCGAGTTCGTCGTCAACGGAACACCCGCTCACGATCCGATGCGAACCGGCCGGGTGGCATAGCATTCGTCCAACGGTGGGGCGAGGGCGTCGGGGCGAGGCGCCGCGGTGCAGTGATGGAGGCAGGGGCGGATGGCCACGCGTGAAGAGATCGCGGACATCCTCGCGGGATTCACCCTGTTCGGCGACCTCCAGACCCCGCAGCTCCTGGGCGTCGCGGGCGTGTTCGACGAGGTCGTGTTTCCGCCCGGCGAGCGGATCCTGCGCCAGGGCCTGACCGGCTCGGGGTTCTTCGTCATCCTCGATGGGACCGCGGAGGTGCGGATCGACGGCCAGCAGCGGGCGACGCTGGGTCGAGGGGACTTCTTTGGCGAGGTGTCGATCCTGCTCGGGGAGCCGCCGACGGCCGACGTCGTGGCGTCGACGACCCTGCGCTGCATCCAGATCGCCGGCTCGGCGGTCGAGGGCTTCATGGTCGACCACCCCAAGGTCATGTACCGGATGCTCCAGGCGCAGGCGCGGCGGCTGCGCAACGCGAACCGCTGGCGGAGCTGAACCGCGTGGCCCCGGACGAGCGTCCCTTCCCACCCGGGGAGTACCCCGCCATCGTCGTCGGCAGCGGCCCCGGCGGGCTGCAGACCTCGTACGGCCTCAAGCACTACGGCGTGCCGCATGCGGTGATCTCGGCGGATCCGTCGCCGGGCGGCATGTTCCGCCGCTGGCCGTTCTTCCAGCGGCTGCTGTCGTGGACCAAGCCGTACGCGCCCGAGCTCGCGACGGCCCGCGAGTACCAGCGCTACGACTGGAATAGCCTGATCGCCTTCGAGCCAGAGCTGCGATCGCTGCAGTCGGGGTTCATGGATGGCTCGTCGTACTTCCCGTCGCGGCCGGAGATGGAGGCGAGCCTCGCGGCCTTCGCCGACCGCGCCGGGCTCGCGGTGCGTTACGACTGCCGCTGGGAGCGGACCCGGCGCGACGATGGACCCGACGGCCCCGTCTTCACCCTCGAGACGAGCGACGGCGAGTACCGCTGCCGGACGCTCGTGCTGGCCGTCGGCATCGCGCAGCCGTGGACGCCGAAGCAGCCGGGCATCGAGCACGCGCGCCACTACGCGGAGACCCGCGAGGCGTCGACCTACGCGGGCAAGCGCCTGTTCATCATCGGCAAGCAGAACTCGGGGTTCGAGCTCGCCTCCGGCCTTGCTGCGTGGGCGTCGAAGATCACGGTCGCATCGCCGTCGCCGGCGAAGACCTCGGTGCAGACGAAGTCGCTGGTCGGCGTGCGCGCGCGCTATGTCCAGCCGTTCGAGGACAACTTCCTGGGTCTCGGGGTGTCGATCCTCGACGCGTCGATCGACTCGATCGAGCACGTCGGCGATGACTATCGCGTCATGCTCAAGCGGACCGACAACGGGGAGTCGATGAGCGTCGATGCGGACGAGGTCATCGCGGCGACTGGGTTCACCTGCCCGCTCCAGGACCTGACCGACCTCGGCGTCACGACGTTCGGCCAGGCAAAGCTGCCGGCCGTGACCCCGATGTGGGAGTCGGCCTCGGTGCCCGGCATCTACTTCGCGGGGACCGTGAGCTCGGCCGCGCCGGGCCTCAAGAAGCACGGCATCCCGGCCTACTCGGGGGCCGTACAGGGCCATCGCTACAACTCGCTGATCCTGGCGCGGCACATCGCTGAGTCGCGGTTCGGGGTGGCGACGGAGCGTCCCGTGGTGGCCGCCGGCGACGTCGTCGCTCATCTGCTCCGCGAGGCGACCTGCGCCCCGGAGCTGTGGCACCAGAAGGCCTATCTCGCCCGCGTGCTCACGGTGTCGCCGGAGGACGGGATCCTCGACGAGGGGATCCTGCCCGTCGTCCAGGCCCTCGACGGCATGACCAAGGACATGATCGCGATGACCGTGGAAGCCGATGGGACCGGAGCGCTCTATCCCGTCGTCTACGCCCGGCGCGACGGCCGGCTCGCCGAGCACGCGCTGCCCGGCCACCCGCTGCTGGACTTCGCGACGAGGGCCCACGCCGAGGCTTTGCAGGCCGCGGTCGGTGGGCTGATCGGGAGCTGAGTTCGCCAACGCCGGGCGAGCGGGCTGAGCGTGGACCGTGGCTGTCGGCTGATTGACAGGGCCGACGATAGTCATAACCGGCTACTTATCTAGCGGTTAGCCCTTTACGACTAACTTGCCATCGAGTAGGCTCGGCCGGATGACTGCCCGCTCTGCCGGGACCGTCCTGTTCGGCGACGTCGTCGACTCGCGGCGGGACCCGGGCTCCAGCGACTGGCTCCGCGCGCTGTGCGCCGAGCTCGAGGGCGCGTACCCGCGCGCCGACCGCCTCGCGGCGTTCGCGTTTACACAGGGCGACGAGGTCCAGGGCCTGCTGGCGCCGGGCGTCGACCCGTTCCGGGCCGTCCTCCACGCGGCGCTCCAGCCCGACGCCCGCAGCCTGCGTTGGGCGATCGTCGCCGGCGACATCGATCCCGGCACTGGCCCCGCCACCGAGCGCAACGGCGACGCGTTCCTGGTCGCCCGGGAGGCGATCGCCAGGGCGAAGGCCCACCGCGAGGGGCTGGTTGCCATCTCCGGCGACCCCGTGGCGGATGGCCTGCTCGCCGACACCGGCCCGCTCCTGGCGGCGCTCCTCGCCGACCTCACGTCGCGCCAGCGAGAGGTCGCCCGCCTGATGATCATCGACGAGATGCGCCAGTCCCAGGCGGCGGAACACCTCGGCGTCAGCCGCGCAACGATCTCCGTCGTCGCCGATCGCGCCCGTGTCCGTCACCTGCAGGGCCTCGGCCGGACCCTCGCCTCGATCTTTGACCAGGGCGTCCGGCGGACGATGGTCGAGCCGGGCGCGCCGACGACGCTCACGACCGGAACGCCTGTGAGCCCGGCATGACCGATTCCGTCCTCGTCCTGACCTGGCTGGTGTTCGCCCACCTGGTCGCCGACTTCGTCCTCCAAAACGACTGGATCGCGATGAACAAGGCGACGGGTGGCCGGGAGGGGTCGCGTGCCCTCGCCGTCCACGGGTTCCACGTCGGCGTGTGCCTGTCGCCGGTCGTGCTGGCATTCGGGCTGCGCGGCGTCGTCTACCTCGCGGTCGTCACGATCACCCACATGATCGTCGACCGCTGGAAGGTCAAGGCGACGCGGCGGGCGGAAGCCGAGGCCCAGGCGCAGGCACGGGCTCGCGTCGCCCGGACGGGACAGGCACCGACCTCGGGGCTTGGCGCGGCGTGGACCCCGTGGCCCGGGATCCTGTTCCTGGGCGACCAGGTGCTCCACCTCACGATCGCGATCGTGGGCTGGCTTGTGATCCTCGCGGGCGCGGTCCTGCTGCCGCAGTGGGTCGACCTGGTCAACCGCATCCTGGGCACCTGGGATCGGGCTACCGTCAATGCCGTGATCCTGACCGGCCTCGTCATCGTGTCGCTGTTCATCGTCAACACGCGGGCCGCCTACTACTTCGTCCTCTCGCTCGTGTCGCCGCGCGAGCTCACGCCCGACCCCGACGCGCCGGCCCAGCCCGAGCCGCCTCGCCCGACCCCCGCTGGCTACACCGTGCGCGTCGGGCCGCTCGTCGCGACCGTCGAGCCGACGCTTGCCGGCGCAGGTCCCGAGCCGGACGACGATGACGTCAACGCCGCCGAGCAGGCCAGCCCGACGGCGAGCCCGGTGCCCGGACCCGTGGCCGCGGTACCGACCGGCGCCCCGGCCAGGATCGGCGCGACGATCGGCGCGCTCGAGCGCCTGCTGATCGTCGCGTTCATGCTCACGGGCGCAGAGGCGGCCGTCGGGTTCGTCATCGCGGCCAAGACCATCGCCCGGTTCAAGCAGCTCGACGATCGCGGCTTCGCCGAGTACTACCTGCTGGGAACGCTCGCGAGCGTCGCCGTGGCGATCAGCACGTCGCTCGTCGCGATCGCCGCCCTCAGCTCGCTGTCCTGACGGTCAGACCAGCCGGCGCGGGATCCGCTCCCGCCACTCGCGCGCGAAGAACGGCTCGTCGTCGAGGCGGACGGTGAGCGCGACCCGCACGTCGAACGACTCGGCATCCGACTCGATCCCGCCGACGGCCCGGATGTCGACGTCGGCGCCGTCGCCCGTCCAGCGGTAGACGACGTCGCTCGCGAGGCCGGCGTGGGCCGGGTCGGCGTCCGAGGCGGTCAGGACCAGGCGCTCCGAGGCATACAGGCGCGAGCCGTCCTCGTTGACGCTCGCCCCGCCGTCGAAGATCGTCACCGAAACCGTCCCGGCAAGGACGTCCTCCTCGATCCGCCACACGGGCTCGTCCGACTCGTGGCTCCCGACGTCGCGGACCGATGCCGGTTCCGCGGGCGATGAGATTGCGGGCTCAATCGGCGCGGCCTCCGGCACGACCGGCAGCACGACCCGCGACGGGGTGATGAAGCCGGTCAGGACCCGCAGCTCGCCGGGCAGCGGCGATGGCCACAGCGCGGGCCAGTACGAGGTGAGCAGGGTCAGGCGGATCCGGTTCCCTGCCGCGAACCGGTAGCCGCTCGTCCGCAGCGGGATGTGCACCTGGTCGGCGGTCCGCCGCTCGAAGGGCATCGGGGTGGGGTCGCTGTCGGAGCGGCGGTGGGTGAGGTTCAGAGCGCCGGTGGCGACGAGGAATGACGTCCCGTCGGGCGACACCTCCGAGAGGCGGACGACGCAGGTCGCGACAGGCATCGTCGCCTGCAGCCAGAGGACCGCCTCGGGCACGCCCAGGATGGACAGCGGCTCGTCCAGCGGGTCGGTCGTGTACACGAGCCCGCGCTGCTCGTCGGGGCGGAGGTCACGCGCCAGTCCGTTCGGGGGCCAGCCGGCCCCCCACGACAGCCCGCCGCTCGTGCCGACCGTCGCGCGGTGGGTCATCCGGTGCATGCGGCCCCCACCGAACGTGTCACGGTCCGGATCGCCAGGCCAACCCTGCGATTGCAGGCGGTACGCACCGCTGAAGGGGTCCTCGTCGAGGAACAGCTCCATGGGCCGGGAGTCGGGCACGGGATACGTATCGGCAGCCCGCCATCGCCCGGGCCATTCCTTGGGGAACGGCTCGGGCTCCGCCCACTCGCGCTCGAACCAGGTCAACGCCGGCTCGTCCTCCCAGCCGTTGTCGACGTCCTTGAGGTAGCGGTCGAAGAAGCGCACGAACTCGTGCATCCAGTCGACGTTCGGGCCCGGGTAGGCATCGTCCGGGAACGAGTGGACCCAGTTGCCGACCAGGGTCCGGCGGGCGGCGTTGACGCATCGCTCCTGGATGCGGAACGCAGGATCCACGTACGAGTCGCTCCAGCCGGCGATCTGGAATACCGCGCATTCGAGTGCCTCGTAGTCGGGCGCCAGCGACCCCCGCCGCCAGTACGGGCCATCGAGCTGCTCGCGGACCCAGGACAGGAGCCACGGCGGCGTCTGCTCGAGGCGCGCCAGCCACTCCTCCCGCCAGCCCGCGCCGCGGAACGACGGCCGTGGCGGCATCGCGTTCATGCCCAGCTGGCTGACGGCGTATTGGCTCTTCTCGCTCGCCGTGATGCAGCCGCCGCGGACATGGACATCGTCCCGGTAGCGGTCGTCGGTGGCGTACATCGGGGCGATCGCTCGCAGGTGCGGCGGGCGCAGCTTCGCGACCTGGATCGACGTGAAGCCCCCGTAGCTGATTCCCCACATGCCGACGTTCCCGTTGCACCAGGGTTGGGCCGCGAGCCACTCCACGGCGTCGAACCCGTCGAGCGTCTCGGCTTCCGTGTACTCGTCGAGCGCGACGCCCGGCGAGCTCCCGGTGCCCCGGACGTCGAGGCGGCAGAGGGCGAAGCCGCGTGCCGCGAGCCACTCCCCGAAGGCCGTGTCCCAGTTTCGGCGCCAGTTGTCCTTGCCGTACGGGATCATCTCGAGGATCGCGGGGAAGCGCGCGAGTGGCGCATCGGCCCGGGGGAGTGGGCGCCAGATGTTGGCCGACAGCTCGAGACCGTCCCGCGCGGGGATCCGCACGTCCCACGCGACGTCGTGATCGTGGTCAGGCTGGCTCGCGGCGCGCGGATCGTGAGGGGTCACGGGCCCGAGGATACGCGGACCGCTATGGCGTCCCGAGCGTCTGGGTGAAGAACTCGACGATGCGGGACTCGTACTCGTCGGGATGCTCCAGGACGGCCCGTGTGTGTTCGGAGCCGGGGACCAGCCAGAAGTCCCGCAAGTCCACGCCCGCCGCTTCCGCGGCGTCGCGCAGCTGCTCCGCGTAGTGGGGGCTCAGCGTCGTGTCGGCCAATCCGTGGACGATCGCCAACGGCCGCCCCGTGTAGTTGGGGATCTCCATGAGCGGCCCCCTCGCCGTCAGGTCGTCACCGGCGACGATTCGCGCCGCAAGCTCGCCGCCCGGGGCGAGGATCGTCGGATAGCCCTCGCGGACGAGGTAGTCGCGGATTGCCTGGTCCATGTCCGCGAACGACGAGTCCTCCCAGACAGCCTGGACGCGCGGCTCCTCGCCTCCGGCGACCACCGTCGTCGCAGCCCCAAACGACATGCCGGCGATCCCGATCCGCTCCTCGGACACGCCGCCCTGCTCCTCGAGCCAGTGCCAGGCGCCGAGGACGTCGAGATACTCCTCGGTCCCGCCGGCGAACCGCAGGTCCTCGTCGTCGCTGTCGCCGTGGTCGCGAAGGTCCATCAGCAGCACGCCGAAGCCGTGACGATGCAGCATTCCGGCGGCCATCAGCACGTTCGGGTCTCGCCGGCAGCTGCCCACGCCGTGGACCAGGATCACCGCAGGACTGGTCGGCATGCGACCCGGGATCCACCAGCCGCGCAGCATCAGCTCGGGATGCTTCGGGTCGCGGGAGTGGAACTCCACCTCCTGCGGCGCCGGCATTGCATACGCGTCGGTGACCGCCTCGTCGATCCCGGCCGCGGTGAAGTGCTCGGGCGTGTTGTCGACGTCGGCGGGATGGCAGGTGCCGGAGACGGACGACAGGGTGTCGTAGACGGCATAGCTCGCCACGATGTAAGCGAGGAGCAGGAACGACCCGAGCAGCAGCACGGCGAACAGGAGCGGCCATGGTCGCCGCCGTCGCTCACCGTAGCCAGCCGTCATCCGCATGCCATACAGCCCACCCTCCCGGCGACGACCACCGATCGGCACACGATACGCGTTGCCCCGCCGCACCGGGCCGCCTTCAGGCGAGTCGCCGGACCGCGGTCATCCACATCGATCACGTGTTATCCACAGGCATCGACGCGAATCGGAGGCTACCGTTGCGACGTGCAGTCGAGCGCGCGATCCAGGCCCGATCCGGTTGCCGTCGGGCCGTGGCGCCGCCGGTCGCGTGATGTCGCCTACGCGAACCCCTGGATCGAGGTCTTCCACGACGAGGTCGACCGCCCCGACGGCAGCCCCGGCATCTACGGCGTGGTGCACTTCCGCTCGGCGGCGGTCGGCGTCGTGGCCGTGGCCGACGACGGGCGGCTCCTGCTCGTCGGCCAGCACCGCTACACGCTCGACGAGTACAGCTGGGAGATCCCGGAGGGCGGCGTGCCGGAGGGGGAGTCGGCGCTCGATGGCGCGCGGCGTGAGCTGCGGGAGGAGACCGGCTTCGAGGCGACGAACTGGCGCCAGCTGTGCCGGATGACGGTGTCCAATTCGGTCACCGACGAACGCGGAGTGATCTTCGTCGCGACCGGCCTCCGCCCCGGCGTCGCGACACCGGACGCGACCGAGCAGCTCGCCGTGCGCTGGGCGAGCCTGGACGAGGTGCTGGGCGAGATCGCAGCGGGCGAGATCCACGACCTGATCACGATCGCCGGCGTCGGCGCCTACGCCGCGGGCGGCGCCCGATGATCGCCTTGAGCGTCCTGCGCGTGTTCAGCGATGCAGACGGCCGGGGCGGCAATCCCCTTGGCGTGGTCCTCGACGGCGGCTCGGTGCCGGCCGATCGCCGCCAGGCCGTCGCCGCCGAGCTGGGCTACTCGGAGACCGTGTTCGTCGACGACGCCGACGACGGGTCGATCCGGATCTTCACTCCGGCGTCCGAGCTGCGCTTCGCGGGCCACCCGACCGTCGGCACCGGGTGGCTGCTGCGCTCGCTCGGGCACGCGGGGTCCGTCCTGCGCTGTCCGGCGGGCGACGTCGTCACGTGGCAGGACAGTGACCTGTCGTGGATCCGTGCCCGACCGGCCTGGGTGCACCCGATCACGCGGGCCCAGCTCGCATCGGCAGCAGACGTCGAGGCGCTGGCCGGACCGCCGCCGGGCGAGGGCTCGTACTACGCCTGGGCGTGGATCGACGAGTCCGAGGGCACCCTCCGATCCCGCTACTTCGTGCTCGAACTGGGGATCGGCGAGGATGAGGCCACCGGGGCGGCCGCCGTGATGATGGGCGGGCTGCTCGGCCGGCCGCTGGAGATCCACCAGGGCGTCGGGTCGGTGCTGCACGTGCGATCGGGACCCGACGGGACCATCGAGGTCGGCGGGCGGGTCGACGTCGTCGGCTCGCGGGAGCTGGCGGTCCAGGCGTGAGCGAGACCGTCGACCCCGTCGTGCGCACCGCCAGCCCCAGCCCGGCGGCCTTCCACTACGGCCCCGCGCACCTGATCATGCACGGCAACGCGGCGTTCCTCGCCGCCTTTGGCCGTGGGTCGCTGGGCATGCCCGCCCGCGAGGTCATGACCGAACTGCCCCGTTCCGCGTTCGAGCTCATGGATCGGGTTTACCGTGAAGGTCGGCCACTGGCTCGCCGGCTGGTGCTGCCGGGTGGCGAGCATCGCCTGGTTGTCGTCCCGCGCGCGGACCCCGAGTCGGGCGACGTCTACGGCGTCACGACCCACCTGCGGGCCCAGGGGCCGCCGGTCCACCCCGAAGAGGAGACGAACCCATGAGCGCGGTGGTGGTCAACCACCTCCAGCTGGCGATCCCGGCCGACGACTTCGCTGCGACGGTGCAGCGGGAATTCCCGCCGGCGCTCGACGCGCAGCCGGGCTTCGAGCGGTTCTATCTGGTCAAGACGGCCGAGGACGCCGTGACGGTCGTGATCGTCTGGTCGAGCCAGGAGGCCGCCGCGACGGGGTCGGCGGTGATCGGCCCGACCCTGTTCCACGACTACGTCGTCCCGCTGCTCCGGGCCCCGCAGAACCGCGTCGTCGGCGACGCGGTCGTCGTGCACGAGGCAGGACGCAGTTGAGGCGCGCGGCGCCGACCGGCTAGCATCGGCCGGCCGGCCTCGTGGCGCCGGCACCGCGAATCCGAAGGACGAGCCGTTGTCGACCGAGCTCGACGCCCCCAACCGCATGGATCGTGGCGCCTTCGAGGCGTCGCTGCCCCGGGCCGCCTACGTCGACGACGCGTTCCTCGACCGCGAGCGCGAGGGGATCTGGTGGTCGGAGTGGGTCGTGGCGGGCCGCGTGGAGCAGGTGCCTGAGCCCGGGGACTTCCTGGCGGTCGACGTCGCCGGCGAGCAGGTCATCGTCGTACGCAACCGGAGCGGCGAGATCAGCGCCCATTACGACGTCTGCCGCCACCGCGGCTCGCGGCTGACCGGCCCGGACCAGCGGGAAGACCCGGCCAGCGGCGACGCCGCCGGCGCGTCCGGGCGGTTCAAGGGCGTCATCCGCTGCCCGTACCACTCGTGGTGCTACGAGCTCGACGGGCGCGTGCGCAACGCACCGTTCCTCGGCGAGTCGGACGCCTTCGAGCCCGCCGACTTCGGCCTGTACCCGGTCGCCGTCGAGGCATGGGGCGGCTGGCTGTTCGTCAACCTGTCCCCCGAGCGCGTCTCCGCTGGCGCGAGCCTCGCCGCCCAGCTGGGCGGAATCCCGGACCGGGTCGCGCGCTACCCGCTGGCCGACCTGCGGGCCATGCGCCGGATCGTGTACGACGTGCGGGCCAACTGGAAGGTCATCGTCGAGAACTACAACGAGTGCTACCACTGCTCGGGCGTCCACCCCGAGCTGTGCCGGATCGTGCCGGCGTTCAAGGAGAAGGGCGGCAGCAACCTCGACTGGGACGCCGGCGTGCCCCAGGCCGAGGGGACGTTCACGTTCACGATGACCGGCCGATCCGACCGTGCGCCATTCCCGGGGCTCGACGAGGACGAGCAGGTGCGCCATAAGGGCGAGCTCGCCTACCCGAACCTCATGCTCAGCCTGTCGGCCGATCATGCGGCGGCGTTCACGCTGATTCCCAAGGCCCCGGACCGGACCCTCGTCGTCGTGGACTTCCTGTTCCACCCCGACGAGATCGCGAAGCCCACCTTCGACCCGTCCGACGCCGTCGACTTCTGGGACCTCGTAAACCGCCAGGACTGGGCGGTGTGCGAGGGCGTGCAGTCGGGGATGACCTCGCGGCGGTTCCGGTTCGGCTGGTATGCACCGATGGAGGACCTGAGCCTGGACATCCGGCGTTACATCGGCGATCGGCTGGGGGCGGCGGCCGTCGAGGTGGACGTCACGCCCGGCGGCGGCCATGGCGGGCGGGCATGACCCGCGACTGGGACGTCGTCGTCGTCGGGCTCGGCGCGCTCGGCTCCGCGGCTGCCTACTGGTGCTCGCGGCGGACGGGGCTGCGGGTCCTCGCCCTCGAGCGGTACGAGATCGGGCACACCAACGGCGCGTCGGAGGACGTGAGCCGGATCATCCGCCGCTCCTACCACCGGCGGGACTACGTCAGGCTCACCGCGCGGGCCTACGAGAGCTGGGCCGAGGTCGAGCGCGAGAGCGCGTCGCAGGTGGTGTTCCGGACCGGTGGCCTGGACGTCGGGCCGCGCCAGACCGGCGAGGGCGTGGCGATCGACATCGGCGAGTACTCGCAGGCGATGATCGCCGAGGGCGTGCCCTTCGAGACGCTCGACGGGCCCGAGGTCATGCGCCGCTGGCCGGCCTGGCGCCTCGACGACGGGCACGTCGGGCTGTTCCAGGCCGACGCCGGGCTCGCCGACCCGTCGCGCGGCAATCTCGCCCACCGGCGGCTGGCGACGGCCCATGGCGCCGTGCTGCGGGAGCGGGCCCCGGTCGCGCGAATCGAGGATGCCGGCGGCGAGACGACCGTGGAGCTCGAGGACGGCGAGCGCCTGACGGCCAGCAGGGTCATCGTGGCCACCGACGCCTGGACCAACGACCTGCTCGAGCCGCTCGGGGCGAGCCTGCCGCTCACCGTGACCCAGGAACAGGTCAGCTGGTTCACGCCTGGCGTCGATCCGTCGCTGTTCGACCCGGCCCGCTTCCCGATCTGGATCTGGATGGACGAGCCCTCGTTCTACGGCTTCCCGACCCACGGCCACCCGGGCCCCAAGATCGGCCAGGACGTCGGCGGGCAACGGGTCACGCCGGCCACGCGGACCTTCGAGCCCGACCAGGCGGCGCTGGGCCGGGTCCGGCAGTTCCTCGACGCGCGCCTGCCCGGCATGGCCGGCGAGCCGTTTCTCATCAAGACCTGCCTGTACACGCTGACCCCGGACCGGGACTTCGTCCTGGACGCGGTGCCGGGGCACGCGAACGTGCTTGTCGCCCTGGGCTCGGCGCACGGCTACAAGTTCGCGTCGGTGATCGGCCGGATCATGGCCGAGCTGGCGCTCGAAGGGGTGACCCCGTCGGCGGGCGAGATCGAGGCCTTCGGCTTCGGGCGGGCAGCGCTGTCGGGCGCGGCCGAGCCCGCGACCTTCGTCATCTGATGGCCCGTGTCGCGCGACGTGGGCCCCCGGAACAGGTAGGTTGCAGGAGTCGGGGTCGTGTGCCACGCTCCCGCGCACCCGCCGAGCAATCGGCGCGACCGTCAGAACCGTGGAGGAGCGGTTCGTCGGTCAGCTTCCCAGGAGGAACCCCCCGCAATGAACCCGCTTCCCCGTCGCCGGATGGCGCGGCTGACGGCCGCGTTTGCGCTCGCCTTCTCGATCCTGCTGCCGGCGGCGGTTCCCGCGGCCGCGGCCGAGCCAGGCGTGCTGCAGGTCGGCACCACCCAGGATCTCGACGCGACCAACCCGTTCAACACGGAGCTCGTCACCGGCTACGAGGCGTTCCAGCTGACCTACAACCTGCTGACCGAGTACGACAAGGACGCCAATCCGGCGGCCGGCTTCTCGGACACGTGGGAGCGGGCCGACGATCGCGTCACGTTCCACATCCGGGACGGGATGCAGTGGTCGGACGGGACACCGGCGACGTCCAAGGACGTCTGCTTCTCGTGGGGCCTCGCGCTGGCCGCGAACAAGGCCAAGGGCGTCATCGGATCCGGCTACCTCGATGCGGGCCTCAAGGACGCCGGCGTGACCGAGATCGAGTGCCCTGACGACAACACGTTCATCGCCTACACGACGGACGCGTCAGACCGCATCTTCCAGATCTATGTGCCGATCCTGCCGGAGCACATCTGGGGCAAGTTCAACTACAAGAACATTGACAAGGAGAAGTTCGACGGCCCGCTCGTCGGCACCGGACCCTACCTCCTCCAGGAGTGGAAGACGGGCCAGTTCGCGCGGTTCGCCCGCAACCCCACCTTCTGGGGCGAGCAGGGCGTCGCGGACGAGGTCATCCTCCGGTTCTTCGCCGATAGCACCGACACGATGGTCCAGGCGCTCAAGGCCGGCGAGCTCGACTACGTGCACAACGCGAACGCCGACCAGTTCAAGCAACTCCAGGCCGACCCGACCTATACCGCCGTCGCCGGCAAGGCCAACGGCTGGACCCAGCTCGCCTTCAACACCTACGGCACGGGCACGGGCAAGGAGATCAAGGGTGGCGGGCCGTCTACCAAGGCCCTGCTCGACCCCGCGTTCCGCGATGCGCTCGGGTACGCCGTGGACAAGGAGGCGCTCGTCGAGCGCGTCCTGGGCGGCTTCGGCGATGTCGGTACGACCATCGTCCCGCCGATCCTCGCGGACTGGCACGTCGAGCCCGACAACCCCCGTCACTTCGACATCGAGCTGGCGAAGCAGAAGCTCGACGCGGCCGGCTACCTGCTCGACCCCGCTACCGGAAAGCGCCTGGACAAGGAGCAGAAGCCGATCAGCCTGCGGCTGGCCTATCCCAACACCAATGACACCTACGCCAAGTCGGCCCAGTTCGTGAAGGAGTGGTACGCGCTGCTCGGGGTCGACGTCACCACGCAGAGCTACGACAGCGACACCCTGACCGAGCTGCTGTATCCGCCCGAAGGGGGCGACCCCTCCTACAAGGCCAACTACGACATCGAGCTCTGGGGCTGGTCCGGCAGCCCGGACCCGAACGGCCTGACCATCGTCATGCGCTGTGACCAGATCGGCAACCTGTCCGACAGCCAGTACTGCAACCCCGAGTACGACGCGCTGTACGACCAGCAGTCGAAGGAGGGGGGCGAGGCGCGCCACGCGACGCTGGCCAAGATGCAGAACCTGATCTACGACGAGGCGCCGTACGACGTCCTGTACTACGACGCCAACCTCGACGTGTACCGCAACGACCGCTTCGCCGGGTGGCAGAACATGCCCGCCGAGGGCACCCCGTTCTTCACCTACGGCATCCTCGACTACACGCTCCTCCGTGACGTGAACGAGGAGCCTCCCGCGACCCCGGAGGCGCCGACCGCCGGCGCATCGACGGAGCCCGGGGCGAGCGCCCCGGCCGCTCAGACCAGCGCGCCCACCGCAACGGCCGGCACGGGATCGGGCGATTCGGCGAGCGGCTCCGGGTCCAACACGACGCTCCTGCTCGGGGTCGTCGCGATCGTGGTCGTGGTCGTCGCCGGCGGCCTGCTGTGGTCGCGGCGTCGCGCCGCGCCCGGCGTCGAGGACGAGTAGCCGGCCGACGTGTGACGCCGAACGCATCGGCCGCACCGGGAGGAGGTGAGGGGTGAGCGGCAGGTACATCCTGCGCAAGCTCCTCGCCTCGCTGGTGACGATCGTGGCGATCGTCATCCTCAACTTCGTGCTGTTCCGGATGATGCCGGGCTCCCCCGAGCGGGCGTCCAAGAACCCGCACCTGACGCCTGAGCTCGTCGCGGCCAACCGGGAGAAGTGGGGCCTCGACAAGCCCCTGTTCCCGGATCAGCTGGTCGCATACATCGAGTCGACGGCCGCCGGCGACCTGGGCTACTCGATCAAGTACCGCGGTCAGCCGGTGACCGAGGTCGTGGCCGATGCCGCAGGCCCTACGGTGCTCCTCATCGGGCTCGGCGAGGCCGTCGCGATCGTTGTCGGACTGTGGATCGGGGCCCGGTCGGGCTGGAAACGCGGCGGCACGATCGATCGCGTCGGCAACGGCCTGAGCCTGATCTTCTACTCGATGCCGTACTTCGTGATCGGCATGCCCCTGATCATCATCTTCGCGGCCGGACTCGGCTGGTTCCCGACCTCGGGGATGACCACGCCCGGTGGCGACAAGACCCCGATCGAGGCCCTGTTCGACCTCGGCCGCCACCTCGTCCTGCCGCTCACGGCCGTCGCCCTCGGGCTGATCGGCGCCTACTCGATCCTGATGCGCTCATCGATCATCGAGACGCGCTCCGAGGACTACATCACCACGGCCAGGGCGAAGGGCCTGTCGGACACCCGGATCCTCAACAAGCACGCGTTCCCGAATGCGCTGCTGCCGATGGTGACGCTGATCGCCATCAACCTCGGCTACGTCGTCGCGGGCGCGATCACCGCCGAGATCGTGTTCAACTGGCCGGGCCTCGGGACGCTGACCGTGCAGGCGCTGGACGCCCGAGACTATCCGCTGCTGCAGGCGATCTTCCTGCTCATCGCGGTGTCGGTCGTGTTCGCCAACTTCGCGGCGGACATCGTGTACGGCTACCTCGATCCGCGGGTGCGGGCGTGAGCGTCACCGGGATCGCCGGAACCGAGCTCGGCGCGGGGCGCTGGAGCGGGACCGGTCGGCGCACGCGCGACTTCCTGGGCAAGCTGCTCAGCCGACCCGACGGCATGATCGGCGTTGCCATCCTCGGGGTGGTGACCCTGCTCGCCCTGTTCCCGACGCTGTTCGTCGGCCCGCTCGAGACGTTGCTGGGCGCGACCGGCACGCCGCTCGAGCCGCCCAGCGCCGAGCACCTGTTCGGGACGGACGAGCTCGGCCGCGACATCCTCAACCTGACGGTCCACGGGGCGCGCATCTCGCTCACGATCGGCCTGATGGCGACCGTGGTCACGATCGTCATCGGCGCGCTGATCGGGATCGTGGCCGGGTTCGTCGGCGGAGCCGTCGACAACGTCCTGATGCGGCTGTCGGACTTCTTCCTCGTGCTCCCGACCGTGGTGCTCGCCCTGATCCTCGCGCCGATCATGCTCGACGTCATCGGTCCCCAGGCGGAGCTGTTCGGCATCCGGTCGACGCTGCTCGTGGTCGTCATCGTCATCGGCCTGACCAGCTGGGCGACGACGGCGCGCGTCATCCGGAGCCAGGTCCTGTCGCTCAAGGAGCGGATGTTCGTCGACCGGGCGCGCGTCATCGGATCCGGGTCCGGGCGGATCATGCGGCGGCACATCCTGCCCAACGTCGTCAACCTGATCGTCGCCCAGTCCGTCCTGACGTTCGCGACCGCCGTGTTCACCGAGACGACGCTCGCCTTCATCGGCCTCGGCGACCCGGCGGCGCCATCGTGGGGCCAGCTCCTCAACCAGGCCCAGACCGCGGGTGCGCCGGGACTCGGCGCGTGGTGGTACATCGCCCCGCCGGCGATCGCCGTGGTGCTCGTGGTCCTGGCGTTCACCCTGGTCGGGAACGCGCTCGACGACGTCCTGAACCCGAAGATGCTGGGCCGCCGATGAGCGAGATCGTCGCGCCCGTGGCCGCGCCCATCGTCCCCGCCGGCCCCATCGACCCCGCCGAGATCCGCGGTCGCCGCCAATGGCCGCTGCCCAAGCAGGCCGTGCCGGGCGCGCCGCTGTTGCGGGTCGAGGACCTGGCGGTGCGCTTCAGCCTGCCGGCGGGCAGCGTCAAGGCGGTGGACGGCGTCAGCTTCGGCCTCAACGACGGGGAGGCGCTCGGCATCGCGGGCGAGTCCGGCTGCGGCAAGACCACCACCGCGCTGTCGCTCGTCCGGCTCCTGCCCGCGAACGGGCGGATCCGCAGCGGCAAGATCGAGCTGTTCGGGATCGATCTCGTGCCCAAGACCGAGACCCAGCTGGCCCGCTACCGATGGCGGGAGATCTCGATCGTGTTCCAGGGCGCGATGAACGCGCTCAACCCGGTCCGCCGGGTGGGCGACCAGATCGCGGAGCCGATCGAGCTTCGGCTGGGCCAGCCACGTGATTCGTCGCGCAAGCGAGCGGCGGAGCTGCTGGACCTGGTCGGGATCCCCAAGAAGCGGGCGTCGGCCTACCCGCACGAGCTGTCGGGCGGCATGCGCCAGCGGGCGATGATCGCGATGGCGCTGGCATGCGACCCCGCGATCGTGATCGGCGACGAGCCGACGACCGCGCTCGACGTCATGGTCCAGGCCCAGATCCTGCAGCTCCTGGAGCAGCTGCGGCGCGACCTGGGTCTGTCGCTGATGCTGATCACCCACGACCTCTCGGTCATCGCCGAGACGTGCGACCGGGTCATGGTCATGTATGCCGGGCGGATCGCCGAGGAAGGCCCGGTGCGGCGGGTGTTCACGGCGCCGCGCCACCCGTACACCCAGGCGCTGCTGGGCGCGTACCCCAACATCCACGCCGACCGGCGGACGCTCGAGGTCATCCCGGGCATGCCGCCCGACCTGCGCAACCCGCCGCCCGGCTGCCGGTTCGCGCCCCGTTGCGCGTTCGCGATGCCCGTGTGCACGGAGGTCGTGCCGCCCGAGATCACGTTCGCCGATGGCGTGCGCGTCGCCTGTCACCTGTACCCGACGTCCGACGCGCCGATGGCCGGCGAGGCCGCGCGGGACGCGACGCCCAGGGAGGTGGTCGGGCACGACGCGATCCCGCACCAGCACCCGGACGAGCACGCCGACCACAATGTTGCTGTGCCGCCCGCGCCGGCCCCGGCGCCCCCCGCCGCGACCGAGGCCCAGCCATGAGCGACGACGGCGAGCTGCTCCGCCTCGAGGGGCTGGAGGTCCACTTTCCGATCCGCGGCGGGCTCCTCGATTCCGCGAGGCGCAAGCCGGCGGCGGTCGTCCGAGCCGTCGACGGGATCGACCTGACCATTCGCAAGGGCGAGATCCTGGGGCTGGTCGGCGAGTCCGGCTCCGGCAAGACGACGACGGGGCGCGTCGTGGTGAAGCTCACCCGCCAGACCGGCGGCAAGGTGACGTTCAGCGGCGACGACGTGTCGAGCCTGTGGGGCACGAAGGCGCTGCGCGAGTACCGCAAGCGCGTGCAGCTGATCTTCCAGGACCCGTACGAGACGATCAATCCGAAGCACACGATCGGCGAGTTCGTTGCCGAGCCGCTCGACGTCAACGGCCTTGCCTCGTCCCGCGCCGATCGCCAGGCCAAGGTTCTTGCCGCGCTCGAGGCGGCAGGGCTGCGACCGGCCGCGGAGTACGCAGGTCGCTATCCGCACGAGCTCTCCGGCGGCCAGCGCCAGCGGGTCGTGATCGCCGGGGCGCTGGTCATGAACCCCGAGCTGGTGGTCGCCGACGAACCGGTCTCGATGCTGGACGTGTCGATCCGGACCGAGCTCCTGCGGCTCATGCTCGACCTGCGCAAGGAGCGCGGCCTCACCTACCTGTTCATCACCCACGACCTGTCGCTCGCCTGGGTCCTGGCCGACCGGATCGCGGTGATGTACCTGGGCAAGATCATGGAGATCGGGCCGGCCGAGCAGGTCATCCGCGCGCCGCGGAACCCGTACACGCAAGCGCTCGTGTCGGTCAGCCCGTCACCGGATCCGCCCGAGGTGGGCAGTCGCGCAAACCGGACGATCCTCGTGGGCGAGACGCCCGATGCGGTCCACATCCCGCCCGGCTGCCGGTTCCATCCTCGCTGCCCGCTCGCGTTCGACCGCTGCCGCGTCGAGGAGCCGCCGCTGATCGACGTTGGCCACGATCATCAGGCGGCGTGCTGGCTGGCCGAGGCGGGCGATCACCACCTGCCGATCCTCGATGCGATCGTGCCGGGCACGCCGATCCCGCCCGAGGTCGCCGCCGGGACG
>DATDJA010000301.1:0-2257 GCA_036520795.1 Candidatus Limnocylindrales bacterium | reverse complement strand
CGAGGTTGTCGAAACCGCCCTGGCGGTTGAACACCGTCAGCACCCGGCGGGCCACCCACGAGTGGTTCTCGCTCCTGCCCAGGATCGTCGCACCGAACAGCACGCCGTTGGGCGCGAGCACGGCGGCAACGTTCTCCACCGCGCGGGCCTTGCGGGTCATCGGCCCCGGCAGGCAGTGGATGACCATGTGGAACCCGGCGGAGTCGAACGGCCCCTCGACGGGCAGGGGCTTGAGGACGTCGGCCTGGACCGCGGTGACCTCGAACCGCCGCAGCTCCCGGCTGGCGTGCGCGAGGACGTGCGGGTTCGGATCCAGGATCGTGACCCTGCTGCCTTCCGCGAGACCCGAGTGCCCGATGAACCAGCCGGTGCCCGGCCCCACGTCCAGGTGGTTCGGGCGGATGTGTTGCCGGTACCCGTCAACGAGCCGCGCCTTCGGCGTGTCCCAGACCGCCTTCGCGACGATGCCGATCACGATCCTGTCGTACGCCTTGAGCAGCCGCGGCGTGTAGTCGCGCTGCCCCTTCCAGGCGGGATCGTCGCGATCCATCTCGCTCAAGGTGACCCTCCTCGGCCGGTCGGCGTTGGCCCATAATCCTGTCGGAATTGTGTGCGCCGCGATGGTAGGGTGCGCCTATGACCAGACCGATGTTGGCCGACGCGTTCGATCACCACGTGTGGGCGACCCTGCGGCTGATCGACGCCTGTCTCCCGTTGAGCGACGAGCAGCTCGCGACCACGGTGCCGGGCACGTACGGGTCGATCCTCGACACCATGCGCCACCTGGTCGGCGCCGATGCCTCCTACCTGTACCTGCTTTCGGACGGCGCCGTCGCCGAGATCGAGGAGGACGCGTTCAGCCTCGCCGAGCTGCGCCCGGTCATGGAGGCCAACGGCCCGGTCTGGTCGGCGCTGCTTGCCCGGGACCTGGACCCAGACACGGTCGTCACACGCCATCGCGACGACGGGACCGACAGCCTCGCGCCGCTCGGCATCCGGCTGGCGCAGGTGATCCACCATGGGACCGACCACCGGAGCCAGGTCTGCACGGCCCTCACGTCGCTGGGCATCGAACCGCCGGAGATCGACGTCTGGGGCCTCGCCTGGTCGCAGGATCGCCTGTCCGAGGTGGTCCGGACGGCCTGACGGCGGTCCGCCGCTACGGCGCCTCGACGACTGGCGCCGTCACTTCTCCGGGCTCACCGGCCCGTTGTCGCGCCAGACCGTCGGGCCGCCCGGCTGATCCTGGTTGCCGAGCCACGCCCACCGCTCGACGGCCTCGACGTCGCCGACCTTGCCCTCGACCTCGATCAACACGAACGGCGGCACGGTCGCGGCATAGTGGGCGTTCCCGCCAGCGTCGAGGTAGCAGCCGCCGCGCTCCACGACGACCACCCCCTCGTGACCGTCGCCTGGAACGTACCCGCCCTCGGAGGCCTTGCCCGCCTCGCAGCGCCCGCCGTTGGTGCGCATCGGGACATCGTGGGCGGCGAGCCGGGCTTCATACGTGCCCAGGAGGTCCTTCTGGGTGTCGAACAGGTAGAGCGTTGCGTGGCCGACGACATCACTCGCTGGTGCGCATTCGACGGCGGCGACGGCCTTGTCGGCCAGATCGGTCCGTAGCGGTGTGCACAGGGTCTGGAGGTCGAGCCGAACGCGCGAGAGCAGCTGGAGCTCTTCGGCCGTCGCGACCACCGAGGACGCTGATGGGCTCGCTGCCGGCGCTGCATCCGACGGTGACGGCGCCGTCGATGCCGATTCCACGGGAGCCGAGGGTTCGCTCGAAGGCTGAGCGGGGACGCCCGAGGGAGCCGGCGCTCCCGTCGGCGAGCATGCCGCCAACGCAATTGCGCCAGCGAGGGTGAGGGCAGCGAACGTGCGCATGGCGCGGTCCCCTTCATCGTCATGAGCTCCCTCGCGCGACGGCATCGAGGTGCTCGCCAATGAGACGCCTCCAGCCGATCGATGTGACCGTGCTGGACCGCGATTGCTCGTGGGATACGATCCCGCGATGCCGGCCGACGACGGGTACTTCGACGAGCGCGTCGCTTCGACGTACGACGACCTCGACGACGAGATGTGGACCGCCGTCGCGATCGACCCGGCGGTCGACGTGTTGGCCGCGCTCGCCGGGGATGGCCGGGCGCTCGAGTTCGCGATCGGCACCGGGCGGATCGCCGTCCCGCTCGCGGCCCGCGGCGTCCCCGTCGTCGGGATCGAGATGTCGCGGGCGATGGTCGCCCGCATGCGCGCCAAG
>DATDJA010000300.1:0-13307 GCA_036520795.1 Candidatus Limnocylindrales bacterium | reverse complement strand
CGGGCCGCATCGACGCCGAGGAGGAGTTCGAGGACGAGCATCATCGCCCGCTCGTCTTCCGTCGGACACGGCTCGAGACGAAGGCCGGCAAGGACTGGACGGCGATCGAGGACGTCCGCCAGTCGGCGCCGTTCGAGATCGTCGAGGGCCTGGACCGCATCGGCGTCGACGTCGCCGCCCTCGACGTTGGCCTGGTCGTCGTGACGCGCGAGTCCGAGGGCGTCGCCTCGGACGTCCCGGACCGGATGCCCGAGGGAGTCGCGCCGGACACGCCCGTCCGGCTGCGTGTGGAACAGGTGAGCAGCGTCGAGCACGCGATCGCCTGCGGGGTCCCCGTCCGCGACGCGGACGGCGCGACCACCCTGGGCGCCGGTCTCGGCCGCCCGCTGATCGTGACCACGCTCGAGCCCGCGGAGGCCATGCGCCTGCTGGCCGTCGACCACCGCAACACGACGCGAGCGGTCGCGATCCTGCTGGCCTCAGGCGTGGCGGCCGTCGCGATCGGCGCAGCCTGGCTGGTGGTCGATGCCGTCCTCTGAGCGTCGGGGCTCGCCAGGGCTTGGGTTGCGGCACCTCCTTGCCGCCGTCGGCGCCTCGGCCGCCCTTCTGCTCGCCAGCGCGGGGGCGGCTCTCGGGGCCTCGCCGACCCCGTCGCCCGGCATCGGCGACCCGCGGAGCTCCGGGGAGGGGCCGGGCCTCGTCGGCGACCCGCTCACGGCGATCCTCGTCGTCGTCGCGATCGCCGCGGTGACGGTTGGCATCACCCTGGCGTACGTCCGGGTGACCGGTGGACGCGGCGACGCACCGGGTCCCTGACGAACGGCCACCGCCTCCCCGATCGAGCCGTCGACCCCACTGCGCCGGCGGCGCCGAGGGTCCTATGCGGCGGCAGGACCCGGCGGATGGGAACATCGGCCTATTGGCAACTCTTGTGAAGTGCTGGAAAGTCCCAGCACAACGCCACGCCACGAGAAGCGCCCTCCCAGACCGCGATGCTTGCCAAATCCCACATTCCAGCCACCGGCACCCGGGTCCAGCGACCCGGCGATGCGACGCTGTCGGTCACCAAGGCAGCGCATGTGCTGGGTGTGCACCCGAACACGATCCGCGCGTGGAGCGAGGCGGGACGCCTGCGCTACTACCGGATCAACGAGCGTGGCGATCGCCGCTACCGGCTGGTCGACCTCCAGCGTTTCCTCACAGCCGCGGCGTCGGACACGCCCGCGGGCATCGCCGACGCGAGCCAGCCGACGCGGATCGGGCGCCGCTCGATGGACATGGCCGATCGGACGCTCACCGAGTCCGCGGCCGGCGTCGACCTGCTGGCGGACCTCGCCGAGATCGCATCCTTCCCGAGCGGCGTCGATGCCGCGCTCGACCAGGCCTGCCACCGGATCCGCGTCGCGACAGGGGCGGCGCTTGTAGGGATCTGGGAGGTTCGCCCAGGCGGCCTCGTGTCGCGGGCGACCGACGTGGAGGGCCCGGGCATCACGGCGGGCCGGAACGTCCCGCCGGGACGCA
Organism: Candidatus Limnocylindrales bacterium; assembly: GCA_036520795.1. Classification (GTDB taxonomy): domain Bacteria; phylum Chloroflexota; class Limnocylindria; order Limnocylindrales; family CSP1-4; genus CAIXZV01. Next base: position 11,786 of record DATDJA010000300.1, on the reverse strand, counting down.
GCCTGTTCTCGCAGGCCCTCGAGTCGCCCGAGCCGATCCACGCTCGCCCCGGGGTGGACGGGCCGGAGCCCCTGCTCGGCATGGGCACCGACGAACTCGTTGTCCGGATCCCGGGCGGCGAGCATCCGTGGGGCGTGCTGGTCATCGCCGGCGCGGTCGAGCTCGGCCGGGACGACGGTCATCACCTGGCCCGCGCCATCGCCCGGACGATGGGCGTCCTGATCCAGGGGGCCAACGCCTCAGAGCAGGCCAGCGGCCGGCTGCGCCGCGCCGAGGCGCTGCGACGGGTCGCGACCGACCTCACGTCCCGGCTCGACGTGAGCGACGTCGTCCGAGACCTCTCCGATCACGCTCGGGTGCTGTTCGGCGCCGACCGGGTCGCCGTCGTGCTCCACGACACGGAGGGGCGCGTCTCGTCGCCGGGCGGCACCGGGTTCTCCGATGCCTTCCTCGATGCGGCACGCACCCTGGAGATCGACCGCCTCGGGCAGCGCGAGCTGCCGTCCCGCCGTCCCGTGATCCTCGTCGGACCGGACACGCCACGCTCGGGCAGCCCGCTCCGCGCCGCAGCGATCCAGGAGGGGGTCGACACGCTGCTCAGCGCGCCCCTCGTTGACGGACACGAGATCCACGGGATGCTGTACCTCGCCCACGACCGGCCGCACCGCTGGCGCCAGATCGACCTCGACAGCGCCGAGGCCCTCGCCGGCGACGCGGCCATCGCGGTCAGGTCGGCCCGGACGTTCGGGCGCATGGCGACCTGGGCCGCCCAGCTCCAGTCGATCCAGCGGCTCGGGTCGCGGCTGTCGGGCCTCACCGACGTGCGCGAGATCGGCCATGCCATCGCGACCGAGCTGCGGCAGCTGATCGACTACCAGAACGTGCGCGTCTATCGCGTGCAGGGCAAGGACCTGATGCCGGTCGCGATGATGGGCCACGGCACGGTGTACTCCGACGAGACGGTGGAGAGCCTGCGCGTCGAGATCGGCGAGGGCGTCACGGGTTGGGTCGCGAAGTACCGCGTCCCGCAGCTGGTCGACGACACCGCGAACGATCCCCGGGCGATCACGATCCCGGGGTCGGAGCCTGACATCGACGAGTCGATGCTGCTGGCCCCGATGGTTCACGAGGGCGTGTGCCTCGGCGTGCTCGTGCTGTCCAAGCTCGGCCTGCGCCAGTTCACCGAGGACGACCTGCGGCTGCTCGTGATCTACGCCTCGTTCGCCGCCCAGGCGATGACCAACGCCGACGCGACGGCGATGATGCGCGAGCAGTCGAGCGCCCTCGAGCGCCAGCTCGCCGCCCAGCGCGAGCTCCTGCGGACGACGGAGTCGATCCTCACCACGCTCGACCAGCGGGCCGTGCTCGAACAGATCACCGACCGCATGGGCGGCCTGATCCACTGCGACAACATCGCGATCGAGGTCGTGGACCGGTCGGCCGGGCTGCTGGTTCCCCTCACGGCCCGCGGCATCCACTCCGACGAGTACATGCAGCCGTGGGAGCCCGGCGAGGAGGGCATCGCCACCTGGGTCGTGGAGCACAACGAGCCGGTCCTGATCGAGGACGAGCGGACCGACGAACGCGTCAACCACTTCCGCGCGACCGGTGCCATCGACGGCAGCCTGATCGTCGTCCCGCTGCTCGGCCCCGAGGGCGCGGTCGGCGTCATGACGCTCGAGCGGCTGGGGAACGCGACCGCGTTCGACGAGCAGGAGTTCGAGCTGGTCAAGCTGTTCGCGGCGCAGGTCTCGATCGCGCTCCGCAACGCCGAGACCTTCCAGGCGGCGGAATTCCGCGCCCGGACCGACGACCTGACCGGCCTGCTGAACCACCGGACGTTCAAGGACTGGCTGGCCCGTAGCGTCGCCGGCGGCGAGACGTTCGGCCTGGTCATGGTCGACCTCGACGAGTTCAAGGCGGTCAACGACAAGCTCGGCCACCAGGCGGGCGACCGGCTCCTGCGCGAGATCGCAGAGGCCCTCCGGGCGGCCGCACGCGACACCGACGCGGTGTTCCGCTACGGCGGCGACGAGTTCGTTTTGATCCTGCCCCTCAGCGATCCCAACGGGCTGCTCGCCGTTGCGGAGCGGATCCGTGGCGCCGTTGCCGGCGTCGGCGGCGAAGGCACCAATTGGCGCGCGGAGAACGTGGTCGTCGCGGCCTCGATCGGGACCGCCTCGTTCCCGGTCGACGGGTCCACGGCCGAAGACGTGCTGCTCGCGGCGGACCGCGCGTGCTTCGTAGCGAAGCGCGGCGGCCGGGGGCTGGTCGCGACGGCGTCCGAAGGCCTCGCGCTCGCCAGCGAGTTCACGCTCTCGGAGCCCACGCCGGTCGACCCGCCGAGCGTGCCGGCGGACTGAGAGGGGCCATCGGGCCCGCCGTCACCCCGATTCCGGCGGGTGCGTCACAATCGGCCGACGGGGAGGCTGCACGTGATCCGGATCCATCGTCGCGCTCACCCCAGGCAGGGTGCCCTGCCGGTCGTCATCGGCGCCCTCGCCCTGGCCATCGCCATCGCCGGCTGCCTGCCGGCCTCGGTCCGACCCACCACACCGCCGCCGCCGACGCCCGGCCCTACCCCGACGGCGCCCCCCACCCCGACACCGACGCCGGGCCCGCCCACGCCCACGCCGGGCCCGACCTTCCGCCTCTACAAGGTGCAGCGGGGCGACACCCTGACCCGGGTCGCGCGCCGGTTCAAGACCTCGACCCGCAGCCTCTCGTACTGGAACCGCGAGAAGTACCCCACCCTCGATCCGGAGAGCGCGCGCTACCGGCCGGATCGCCTCGAGCTCGGCTGGGTCCTCCAGGTGATCCCGAACAAGGAGTACGTGGCGCCCGAGGACGACGGCGAGACGGGCATCGAGGTCACCCCCACGCCGGACGACGAGGAGTTCGACGCGTCGCCGGACCCGTCCGGGTCCCCGGTCCCGAGCGCCTCGCCGTAAGCGGCGCGCCGTTATCCTCCGGGCATGTCGAAAGCCGCCGATGGAGCGCCTCGGATCGTCGTCACGCTGATGGTCGCCGCCGAACAGGCGGAGCCCGGGATCGCGGCGCGCAAGAACGCGCTGTACCTCGACGCGCTCACGCGCCACGGGGCGGTGACGATGCCGCTGGACGCGACGTCCCCGGAGGCCGAGCGCGAGACGGCGTTCGCGGCGATGGACGGGCTCCTGCTGAGCGGGGGCGCTGACGTCGACCCGGCGCGGTACGGGCAGGCGGTCGACGGCGCCCACGGCGTCGAGCGTGAGCGGGACGCCCTCGAGGCCGCAGCGTGGTCGGCGGCCGAGGCGCGCGCGGTGCCCGTGTTCGGGATCTGCCGCGGGCTCCAGGCGATGAACGTGTTCGCCGGCGGCCGGCTGCGCCAGGACATCGGCGGCCACGCGGGCCACGGCTGGGGTCACGGTGACGCCCTCACGCACCCGCTGCGCGCGATCCCGGGCACGCGCCTCACCCGGATCCTGTACCCGGCCAACGTCGGGGGCGGGGTCCTGACCGTGAACAGCTACCACCACCAGGGCGTCGCTCGGGACGACCTCGCGCCGCGGTTCGTCGCCTCGGCCGTGTCGCCCGGGCCGGACGGCGAGCTCGTCGAGGCCTTCGAGTCGACCGCCGGCCCGTTCCGGATGGCCGTCCAGTGCCACCCCGAACGCACCGAGTCCACGCCCCGGGCCTTCGAGCGCCTGTTCGCGTTCTTCGTGGACGCCTGCCGGGGACCCGCCGCCAGCCGCTGAGCCCGGGGGCGGCTACAGTCGCCCGGCTTCGATGATCCGGTTGAGGAACTGGCGCGTCCGCGGCTCCTGGGGGTTCGAGAAGATCTGCGCGGGCGAGCCCTGCTCCAGGATCCGGCCGGCGTCGAGGAAGCAGACCCGGTTCGCGATGTCCCGCGCGAAACCCATCTCGTGGGTGGCGATGACCATCGTCATGCCGCCCGCGGCCAGCTCGCGGACGACGTTCAGCACCTCGGCGACGAGCTCCGGGTCGAGGGCAGAGGTGACTTCGTCGAGGAGCAGGAGGTCGGGGCCCATCGCCAACGCGCGCACGATCGCGACCCGCTGCTGCTGGCCGCCCGACAGGCTGTCGGGGTAGTCCCGCGCCTTGTCCGCCAGGCCGAAGCGGGTCAGGAGCTCGGTCGCGTCGCGCTCGGCGTCCGCCCGCGAGCGCCCCAGGACCTTGCGCGGCGCGAGGGTCACGTTGTCCATCACCGACATGTGCGGGAACAGGTTGTAGGCCTGGTACACGATGCCGATCCGGCGCCGGATCCGGTCGACCTTGACGCCCTTGGCGGTGATCTCCTCGCCCTTGATGCGGATGCGCCCGGCGTCGATCGGCTCGATCAGGTTGACACACCGCAGGAGCGTGGACTTGCCGCTCCCCGACGCCCCGATGAGCGCGACGACCTCGTGCTCCGCGACGTCGAGGTCGATCCCCCGCAAGACATCGAGACTGCCGAACGCCTTGTGGAGCCCCTCGATCGACAGGGCGGGCACCCCGTCCACTAGCTGACGCCCCCCATGCCGCGGATCCCCGGCTGCTCCATCGACCGCGTCCCGCCGCCGCCGCCGCCCCCGCTGCGACGGCGCTTCTCGCGGGCGAGCAGGTAGTCGGTGAACCGGGCGAGCGGGATCGTGACCACCAGGAAGATCAGCGCCGTCGCGAGGAAGGGCGTGAAGTTGAACGTGGCGGCCTGGAGGGCCTGGGTCTGGCGGAACACCTCGACGACGCCGATCGACGCGACGAGGACCGTGTCCTTCTGCAGGCCGATGAAATCGTTGAGCAGCGGCGGGATGACGCGCCGTACCGCCTGGGGCAGGACGACGAACCGGAGCCCCTGCCAGCGCGACAGGCCCAAGGACCGTGCCGCCGCATCCTGGCTGGGATGGACGGAGTCGATGCCGGACCGGTAGACCTCCGACACGTACGCCGAGTACACGAGGGTCAGCGCGATGACGGCCCAGAAGAACTCGTCATCGGGCACGCCCGGGATACGCAGCGCCGGGACGCCGAGGCCCAGGATGAAGATGATCAGCAGCCCCGGGATAGCCCGGAACACGTCCACGTAGACCGTCGCCAGCAGCCGGACCGGGAACAGCGCCGGACCCGACAAGCTGCGAAGCACCGCCAGGACGAGGCCGAACACGAGGATCAGCACCTCGGCGGTCAGGAACAGCCGGACATTGACCCAGAACTTGCTGATCAGCTTGGGCAGCGACTCCCAGAAGATCTCGGAGTTGAGGAACGTCTCCTGGAAGCGCGGCCAGCCCGTCGAGTTGACGACGACGTAGCCGATCAGCCCGAAGACGATGATCGTCGAGAGCGTCGCGACGAGCAGCGCCCTCGCGCCCTCGCCGCCCAGCCCGAAACGCGGCCCACGCGGTCGGCGGGGCGGAGCCTCCAGCCCTGCCTGCTGGGCCGCGTCCGGGCCCACGGGTCAGGGCTGGAAGACGGGGACGCTCACGAGGTCCGGCAGCCACTGCGTGGCCAGGGCGTCGAGCGTCCCGGCAGCGGCCAGGCGCCCGATCGCGGCGTTCACGCACGCGGTGAGCGGGCTGTCCTTGTCCAGCACCGCGCTGAAGTGCTCGCCTGCCGCGGAGTTCGCGAACTGGCCGAGGATGGTGCCGGTTTCGAGCTGGACAAAGGCGACGTACGAAGCCGTCGGCAGGTCGACGACGAGCCCGTCGAGCTTGCCATTCTGGAGCTGCTTCACGGCGATGTCGTTGGTGTCGTAGATCTTCGGCTCGGTGTTCGGCGCGATGACGTCCGTGATGGTCTTGAGGCTGGTCGTGCCGACCTGGGCGCCGAGCACCATGTCCTTGAGGTCCGCGATCGACTTCGCGTCGGCGAACTTGCTGCCCTCCGGAACGACCAGCGACTGGGTCAGGTCGTAGTAGCCGTCGCTGAGGTCGACGGCCTGCGCCCGCTCGGGGCTATACGAGACCTGGGTCAGGTAGATGTCGAAGTCCTTGGGCCCCGGCTGGATCGCGTTGTTGAACGGGGTGACGACCCATGAGACCGCATCCTTCCCGAAGCCCATCTCATCGGCGATCGCGAAGCCCATGGCGCTCTCGAAGCCCTTGCCGTTGGTCGGGTTGCCGAAGTCCCAAGGGTCGGCTTGCGGGTCGGACTCCTCGAAGTACGGCGGATAGGCCGGGTTGTCGGCGCCGATGGTGAGCTTGCCCGCGGTCTTGAGCGCGAGTGTCTCCGGCGCGCAGGCGTCGGCGGTCGGCGCGGCCGAAGGCGACTCGGCCGCCGGCGCGGACGGGGCCTCGACGCTCGCCGCTGGTGTCGCGGCGGGGGTCGCTGCGGCTGTCGGGGCCGAGGTCGCGCCACCGCCGGTGTCCGTGCAGGCCGCAGCGACGACGGCAAGAAGTGCGAGGGCGGTCGTGCCCTTGATGATGCGCATCGGTCGTTGGTCTCCTCAAGAAGTGCCCGGCGGCAGTGTAGCGGTCGCGGCCAAAGGGTCAGGCCCGGCGCAGCTCCAGCCGCGTCCCGTCGCGCAGGCCGAGTGCGCTCACGGCCGACCCCTGATTCACGGCGATGCAGGTGCGCCCGTATGAATCCTCGTACAGGAGCGGCTCGCCCGGCGCGAGCTCCCCGAACGTCCGACCCCAGCCGAGGTGGAGCGTGCGACCGTCGCCCGTGCGCAGCTCGAATGTTCCGCCCGTCGGATCGCCCAGGACGGCACGCACGTCGTCGACCAGCGCCGAGAGCTTGAGGTTCCCGAACGTGTCCTCGTAGATCACCTCGGTCGCGAGGCCGCCGCCCTCGATCGGACTGGCCACCGGCAACGGCGATCCGACGAGCGTCGCCGGGTCGATCGCCGGGCCAAGCGTGTCGAACGCGGCGCCAGCCGCAAGGTGGCCCGCGGCGGGAGCGAAGATGTCACGCCCGTGGAACGTGCTCGTGACCACCGGGAGGCGGTAGGCGGGATGTGCGAGCTCCCGGACCTCGCCGACGCCACCCAGACGCTCCGCCGCCGACACGAGCAAGCCGTTGTCCGGGCCGATGAGGACGTCGCCCCTTCCAGCGCGGATGGCCAGCGGCCGCCGCGCCGTCCCCACGCCCGGGTCGACGACCGCCACGTGAACTCCGACGGGCAGGTAGGGCAGCGCGGACCACAGCGCGAGCGCCCCATCGCGGATCGAGTACTTGCGGATCTCGTGCGAGAGGTCGATGACCTCGGCGTCGGGGCAGATGCCGAGCACCACCGCCCGGCAGATCGCCGCGGAGACGTCGCGTGCGCCGAAGTCGGTCAGCAGGGACACGATGGGCCGGCTCATCGCCGGGATGGTAGCGGCCGCAAGCGGGGAGACACCCTGGGAACACCGAAGCGGCGCCGGGAGGAGGCACGGCGCCGCTTCGGTAGAGGGTTTTCGGACGCTTCGGGAGGAGGGAGAACCGACAGCGCCCTGGATTGTTCGGTTGCGGGCACTACACGCGGGTGCAGTGCGCTGACTATGGGGTTCGATGGTCCCCGCGCTGATGACCCGTGAGTCCCAGTCGACCGGGTACTTTGCGTCACGCTCGGTAGACTCCGCGGGTGCGCGTGCGGACGATCGAACTGCGGATCCTGGCCATGCTGCTCGTGGTGCTGTGGTTCGTCACCTGCGGCCTGGTCCTGATCGGCTATCGGCCGGGCGGCCCGGTGGACGTCCTGGTGGGCCTCGCGGCGATCGGGCCCGTGCTCATCGCGGTCGCCGCGGTCGCGTGGCCGCCGGTCGCCCGCGGCGACCGCGCGTTCGCCGGGATCGCCTGGCTCGGGTTGTTCGCCGTGCTGCTCCTGGTGCCTTCGATCGCGGGCGTCATCACCCAGCTGGTCGGCCGTGGCCCGCAGACACTGTTGCCGTCGTTCGAAGCCGCCTATCCGTGGGGCGTCGCCCTGATTGCGACCGGCCTGTACGCGGGCCTGGGCATCGCCCGGCGGCGCCTCGGCGGCCGCATGATCCGGCGTCGGAGGCTCCTCGTCGGAGCGGGGATCGCCTTGCTCATGGTGCTCGCCGCCGGGTCCGTGTTCGGCGCGGTGGCCATCGTCAACGAGCTCGCCCTGGGCAATCGACCGGCGATCGCATCCCGCTTCGGCCCGACCGATCCCGACGCCGAGGTCCCGCCCTGCACCGGCGCGCTCGCGGCGGGTTCGACGGCGCGCCTCGACCTGCGCCTCGACGCATCGGTCGACGACCGGCGGACGGGGCAGGTCGTGATCGCGGGCATCCGCAACGGGCGTGACGTTCGCTGGAACGGGTTCGCCGCGACCCGGCTGCTGGTGGGCCAGGTCGGCGCCGCACGGGTCGGCGAGCGAGCCTGGGAACGGCAGCCCGGGACCGCCTGGACGGAGACCTCGCTCGGGTCCCTCGAGAACCGCGATCTCGACGTGCCGCTGATCAACGTGGCGCTGACGCCGGAGACCCGGTCCGTCGCCGAGGACCGGGGCCTGTCCTACATCGAGGGCGCCCGGGCGCGCCACTGCCGGATCACGATCGACGGCGACGCGCTGCGTCGGGCACTGCCCGAGGTCAGCCTGCTGATCGGCCAGACGGACATCTCACGCTGGCGCGTCGACCTCGACTACTGGGTCTTCGCCGACGGCCAGCTGGGCCAGGCCGACGGTCGGGCGACGGGCCCCGCGGGCGGGCTCGAGTCGGACGCGTTGCTGGCCGCGCTCCGGTTCCGGCTCACCGCCGTCGACCGGGGGCTGCCGGTCACCGTGTTCCCGCCCACGCGATGAGCGGGACGAGGAGGAGGCGCGTGCCATGACGGACGCCTGGGATGGGGCCGACGACCCCGCGCTCGACGGCGACGCCAGCGACCGTGGCGACGGCAAGCGCGACCGGCTCGCGCGCCTGCTCGGGGTTCTGGCCGCACTCCAGGCGAGCGGGGAGGCCGGGATCCGCCCGGACGAGATCGCGCGCCGGACGGGAATGTCGAAGCGGACGGTCTACCGGGACCTGCGGGCACTCGAGAGCGAGCTCCGCTTCCCCGTCTGGAGCGAGGGCGGCCGCTGGGGCGTCCAGCCCGGCGCCTTCCTGCCGCCGCTGCGCCTCACGCTGACCGAGGCGATGGCCGTGTTCCTGTCGGCGCGGCTCGTCACGCGCTACGCCGACAAGTACGAGCCGCACCTCGCGTCCGCGTTCCAGAAGCTGGAGGAGGGGCTGCCGGACGCGCTCCGGGAGCACGTGGAGCGCACGCTCGACGATCTCTCCCGGCGACGGGTCGACGAGGCCTTCAACCGCCACGTCGAGGACCTCACGCGGGCCTGGGCGGAGCGGCGGGTCGTCCGGTTCCGCTACGCCCCGGCGCGCTACGACGGCACCGATCGCAAGCCCCGCTGGGCGGAGGTCCGTCCGTACCTCCTCGAGCCCTCGCTGGCGACCCACGCGCTGTACCTGATCGGGCTCGACGAGACCCGCGACGCCCTTCGCACGTTCAAGGTGGAGCGGATCATCGATCTGTCGCTGACGCCGCGGACGTTCGAGCCGCCCGAGCCCGGTGCCCTCGAGGCCACGCTGCGCCGGGCCTGGGACATCATCGCGGACCAGCCCGAGACCGAGGTGGTCCTGCGCTTCGACCCGTCCGTCGCGGCGCGCGTCCTCGAGGCGACGTGGCATCCGAGCCAGCAGGTGAGCGAGGCCGCCGACGGCTCGCTCGAGTGGCGGGCCCGGGTCGCGGGCACGATCGAGATCCGCCTGTGGATCCTGTCGTGGGGCGACGAGGTCGAGGTCCTCGCACCGGCCGAGCTCCGCGCGGACGTCGCGCGAACCCTCGCGCGGGCGATTGCAAGGTACCCGTAACCCGCGGCGGCCCGGACTTCGGGTAGGCTGGCGGCACCCCGAAAGCCCGCGGACCATCGCTCCGTCGCCCCCCTTCCGGAGGGACTCGTCATCGATCCAGCTGTCTTCGGCGTTCCCGCGCGTCGTCGCTCCCTGCGGCGCCATGCCGGCTTCGCGATCGCCGCCGCCGTGCTGGCGGTGACGGCGCTCGGCGGCCACGTGTCGCCCGCGGCGGCAGCCACCTCGGCATCGATGGCCGACCACATGCTCGAGTGGATGAACCGGGACCGCGAGAAGCGAGGCCTGGTCAAGTACCGGGCGTGGGGCGCCCTGGCCGTGGTGGCGGAGGACCGGGCCGGCCGCATGGCGTCTCGCAACGCCCTGTCCCACGACGCGGCGGGCGGGAACATCGGCGCCGAGTACGACCAGCACGGGATCCAGTGGTTCGGCTACGGCGAGATCATCGGCGTCTCCAACGCCGACTGGGGCAACGACGCCGCGAAACACATCTACTCGATGTGGAAGGACAGCCCGCCGCACGCGTCGATCATGTTCAGCAACGACTACAACTACGTCGGGATCGGCTTCGCCTACCGGGCCAGCAACGAGACCACGTGGGCGTCGATCGTGTTCAGCAACTCGAAGGACCACACGCGCCCGGTCGCCGAGCGCGACGGCAAGAGCGTCAGCGGCCGGAGCGTGACGTTCCGTTGGACGGGCCACGACAGGGCGCTCCAGACCCACAAGGCCGGCCTCGACGACTTCGACGTCGAATACCGCGTCGACGGCGGCGGCTGGCACCGGATCCGGAACGGGACGACGGCCCGCTCGCTGACCCTGCGGGACCGGGCACGGGGTCACTGGTACGGCTACCGGGTTCGGGCGTCGGACGAGCGCGGTAACCTCTCCGGGTGGACGAGCGAGGGCAGGGTCTGGGTCCCGTAGGGGACGAGATCGAGCCTGTCACCGACCGCCGGGGTCGCCGCCTCCCGTTCGCCGCCGTCAACCTCATCAGCGACCCGATCCACCGCTACGTCGAGCTGACGAAGCGGCTCGCGCCGGACGAGTCACGTGCCGCCGGCCTCCACGAGGAGGACGTCGCCGAGGACGACCTGCTCGACACCGCATGGGTCCAGCGACTGCGGCGGATCAGCCAGCTCCAGAGCGCACGCTGGGTGTTTCCGACCGCCGAGCACTCCCGATTCACGCACGGCCTCGGGGTCATGCATGAGGCCGGCCTGTGGGCCCGCTCGCTGTATCCCAGCCTGCGGTCGGCGCTGGCGGGCCTCGCACCCGAGGAACCCGTCCCATCCGAAGGGCTGGTCGTCGAGACGCTGCGGATCGCGGGGCTGCTCCACGACGTGGGGCACGGGCCATTCGCCCACTTCTTCGACGAGCGGTTCCTCGCCTCGTTCCCCGCCCCCGCCGACCCGCGGCGGCCGGGCGCCAAGTCGCTGACCCACGAGGACCTCTCGCAGCTGGTGATCGAACGCGAGCTCGGGCCCCACATCCGGGGACTGCGGCGGGCGCCGGGGGCCGTCGCGGAGCGCGACCGCTTCGCTCCCGGCGAGACGATCGAGCCGCGCTGGGTCTCGTTCCTCGTGTCCAAGCCGCCGCTGGTGGACGGCACGATGCCCGCCTGGGTGCGGATCCTCCAACCGCTGCTGTCGGGCGTGTTCACGGTCGACAACCTCGACTACGTCCGGCGCGACGCCTACCTCACCGGGGTGTCGATGGGACCCGTCGATGCCGAGCGGCTGCGGCGGTACTCATTCGTCTCCGAGCGCGGGCTCACCCTGTACGAGTCGGGCGTAGGCGCGCTCGAGATGTTCCTCACGGCCCGCCTGTTCATGCACCAGCACGTCTACCTGCATCGGACGGTGCGGGCCATCGACCTCGACCTCGCCGAGGTCTTCGCGCCGTCGATCCGGGCCGTGTTCGGCGACGGGTCGCCGGCCGAGCGGCTGGGCGCGTTCGCGGACCTCGACGAGTACACGCTCCTCCACCAGGCCTCGC
>DATDJA010000299.1:0-4593 GCA_036520795.1 Candidatus Limnocylindrales bacterium | reverse complement strand
GCGATTCCAGTCACCGTCGGCGGCTACGCGCGCCTCGGCGACTGAGATCGCGTCCGGTAGCCCCCGCCAACCCGCCTCCGAATCGCCGGTCGAGCTGCTGCCGGAGCGAGGGCCTTCTCTCATCTGGAGGTCTGTAGGGCTTCGGCACATCGGTGGGGCCGTTAGCCGACCGCCGTTCGCGGGCCGCACGGCCACGGAAGACCCTGCTACGGCCTTTGGGATCGGTGGCGCCGATGACCGGCGCTCTGGCGGGTATCTGGACGCCGGCGGGCCGGCGCGACGCGCCGATTACCGCCTGGCTAACGGTGGGGCCGATCAGGGCATGCCTGGCGGGTCGCGGCGGGCCGGAGCCGCGGTGTGAGGGCCTTCGTCGACCTGCATTGCCACACGTCGGTGAGCTTTGACAGCCTGGCTTCGCCTGAGGCCGTCGTGCGGGCGGCGGCGAAACGAGGGCTCACGCATCTCGCCATCACCGACCATGACCGGATCGAGGGGGCGCTGCGGGCGCGCGATGCGGCTCCCGAGGGGCTCACGGTCATCATTGGCGAGGAGGTCAAGACCGCGGATGGCGACCTGATCGCCGTGTTCCTCGAGCGGGCGGTCGCGCCCGGGCGGCCCGTCCGCGAGACGATCGCCGAGGTCCGGGAGCAGGGCGGGCTCGTGGGGATCCCGCATCCGTTCGACCGGTTCCGTGGCTCAATGCTCAAGGATCCCCGCCTCGAGGCCATGGCGCCCCTCGTGGACTGGGTCGAGGCGCACAACGCCCGCGTCGTCGGCGGATCGGGCAACGAGCGGGCCGCGGCGTTCGCCCAGGAGATGGGCCTGCCCGGGATCGCGGTGTCCGACGCGCACAACGTGGTCGAGGTCGGCGTCGCCTACATCGCGGTCGACGGGGACCCGTCCACACCCGAAGGACTCATGGCAGCCCTGACCAACGTCGAGCTTGTCCCCGGCCGGGCTTCCTATATCGTCCGGACTCTCACACCCCTCGCAAAGCTCGTCAATCGCGCCCGGGGGAACCGGCGGGTCCCGATCAGCCCGGCCGGCGATGCGGGTGCCAGCACATGAGTGAACCGCCCGTGACCGACGCAGACGCCACGTCCCCCGCGAACCCGCTGGCCCGCCAAGGCGGCTCGACGCGGGTCCCGCGCACCGGCTCGGCCTCGGACGGCAACGGCGGCGACGGCGGCCAGATCTCGCTCGGCGAGCGACTCCGCCAGCCGCGGACCATCATCTCGCTCGGCGTCCCGCTCGTCCTGCTGGTCCTGATCTTCCGGGTCGCGCTCAACGTCGACTTCGCGGAGCTCGCGAACAGCGTGGCCAGCGCGAACAAGCTGCTCCTGGTTGCCGCCCTCCTCGTGTTCTACGCAGGCTTCCCGATCCGCGGCATGCGTTGGGCGCTCCTGCTGAAGGGCGCCGGCATGCGCGTGGGGACCAAGGACGCGACCGAGATCCTGTTCCTGTCGTGGACGGTGAACTGCCTGGTCCCGGCCAAGCTTGGCGACCTGTACCGCGCGTTCCTGCTCAAGATCAACGCGGACGTGTCGGGCTCCCGCACCCTGGGCACGATCTTCATCGAGCGGGTCTTCGACCTGTTCGCCATCGCGATCATGGGCCTCCTCGCCGGCTTCTGGAGCTTCCGGACCGGGTTCCCGCCCGAGATCCAGTTCGTTGCCGTGCTCGGCATCGGGGTCATCGTCGTGCTCGCCGGGTTCCTGTTCGCCGTCCGGAACTTCGGCCGCGCGATCCTGGGCAAGCTTCCGCTCCCGGACCGGGCGCTGGAGTTCTACGACCGGTTCGAGGAGGGCTTGTTCTCGATCAACCGGCGGTCGCTCGGACCGCTGGCGATCCTGACCGTCCTCATCTGGGTGACCGAGGGGATGCGCCTGTGGCTCGTCATCCAGGCGCTTGGCCTCCCGGGCGTCTCGATGGGGATCTCGGGCGCGTTCTTCGTCGCCTTCATCGGGTCACTGCTCACCGCCGTCCCGCTCAGCCCGGCTGGCCTCGGAACGGTGGAGCTCGGGGTGGTCGGAGTGCTGACGCTGGCCTACGGGCTGCCCACCCAGGAAGCGACCACCATCGTCCTGGTCGATCGCCTGATCAGTGTGTTCTCGATCATCCTGATCGGCTCGATCGTGTATCTGGTGTCGCCGATCCGGCGCGGCGCGGGTCTCTCGCAACCCGTCGAGGCGAGCGCACCAGCGGGCTGAACGGGGCCTGCCCCTGGGGGTACCGGCGGAGGGCAACCCGATCGGGTCACGCCTGCACCGCACGCGACCTCACCAGACCTCCCGGGCCCGCACGCGGCACCGTGCAAGCGCCGAGTACGAACGGGTGATGGGACGGGGAGACCGCTCACCCGACACTCCAGTTGATCCCGCGCACCGGGCGCAGGAGCTTAGCCCAAGGCGAGCATGACGACCGAGAACGGCCGCGCGTTCAACGAATGGCTGCGAGCACAGCTCAAGGCCAAGAAGATGTCGCAGCGCCAGCTGGCGCAGCAGTCAGGCGTCGACCACTCGACGATCTCCCGACTGATCCGGGGCGACCGGATGCCCTCCCTCGGTACGGCAACGAAGCTCGCCCGCGGCCTCCGCGAGATCCGCGACGACTCCGACACGTCCACCGCGCTCGGCGTGGTGTCCATGGGGCCCCAGAACCCGACGGCGCGTGTCGAATACGCGCTCCGGGCGGACGAGGCGCTCTCGGAGCCGCAGGTCCGGCAGATCATGGAGTACTACCTGGCAGTTCGGGTGCGCCGGTTCGCGCGGACCTACTCCAGCGTCGGGTCCGCCGAGTCGGGCTTGAACGGCAACGGCTCCACGAGCTCCGGCTCCGTCTACGGCCGGCAGTCCTCGGTGGCCGGTGTGGCCGCGGCCCCCGCGGTCCGCGCCCTGCCGCCGCGCTACGGCACACAGCGACCGCCCGCGCGGCCTCCGACCCGCACGCCGGGTCGACCATAGAACACCTCAAGGGCACGGCCTGAACGTCCCTCCACGTTCGGGTCTCGGGGACAGCGAACGCCGGTCTGCAGGGGCCGGCGTTCGCGCTTAAGCCGGATCGCCGCCCCGCCGCCCCTCACGTCCCGCCGCCCGCCGCCCGCCGCCCGCCGGTTTCGTGCCCGTGCTGCACATCGGCGGCCCGGGCGTGCGCCCAGGGCACATTCGCGACCTTGCGGCGACCGAGAGTGTCGGTGCCGTGCGCCGGACGCACAACGGCGTGTCTCAGTACGGCTCTTCGCCCACACCGACGTCGGAATCGTGCGACGACCGCACAGGATTGACGCGCAGCCGTCTCGACGGCGACCTCGGCGGGCTGGAATGTGCATGTGGCGCACAGCGAGTTGCCTGGCACCGACGGCCGGAGTCGGCGGGAACCTGGAGGTGGCTCAGGCTAGGGCGACGCGCGATAGACCGTGATCACGCGACGGGGCCCGGCCTCGAAGCTGTCGATCGCCTCGAGGGCCGGCACGCCGCGCTCAGCCGCCCAGGCTTCCTCCGCCGGGCCGCCGCAGGCGGCGCCCATGACGTCGTCGAAGAGGGGGTCGCAGACGACGACCACCGGCAGGGTCGGCGGGACGGGGATGCCCTCGTCGGCCGGGAATGGCGCGGCGCCACGGTGCTCGAGCGGGAAGCGCATCGCGTTCGCGTTCTTGAACGGCGGGATGCCCTCGAGCAGAAACCGACCGTTGTCCACTGCTGCGGCTGCGCGGCCCGCCGCCTGATCCGCGAGCCGCCAGCCGCCATCGGGTGAGACCGCCGGCGGCCAGGCGAGGACCGAGACGGCGACGAGCAGCACACCCGCGCCCGCGGCCATGATCGGACGGACGGGACTCGACGCCCGGCTGACGCCGACTCCGGCGACGTGCGCCAGCCCGGCGGCGACCAACGCGAGCACGAGCGGATCGAGGAACGAGTGGTAGTGGTCGTTCGGGAGGCCCGGCGTGATGACCGCGAGGCTCGGGGCGAACAAGGCGAGCGCGACGATCGCCCACAGCACCGAACCGGCGAGCCAGACCGCGGCCCGCCGCGACGCGCCGCGCGCGACCACGACGGATGCCGCGGCGAGCGTGCACGCGACGGCGACAGCCACGAGCGACAGGACGAGTCGATCGGTGAGCAGGCCCGCGATCGGCCAGCTGACCGAGCGCAGCCCCACGATGCCGATCCGCCCCAGCACGCCGGACGCCGCGCCGCTCCCGCCGCCACCGACATAGGCGAGGATGGCGCGCGTCTCGGCGAAGTCGTGGCCGAGCTCGTACGCGAGCAGCGGCACGTAGCCAATGGCGATGATCGCGATGGCCCCGGCACCCGCGCCCATCACCGGCCCGACGCGACCGTCCCAGCGCCGCCGCCCACGGACGTCGGCGAGCCACGCGGCGATGAGCGGCGGCAGGACGACGACGCCCAGCACGTGGCACTGCATCACGACCATCGCCCCGAGCCCAGACAACAGCCACCAGCGGGCGTGTCGCGACCGGATAGCGTGAAGCGCAGCGGCAAACGCGACGGCCGAGGCGAGCGGGATCAGGTTCGGGTTCCAGATGAACGTCGAGGCCTCGATGCCCGCGGGGGACACGGCCATCAGCAGGCC
>DATDJA010000298.1:0-4342 GCA_036520795.1 Candidatus Limnocylindrales bacterium | reverse complement strand
TGGAAGTGGAGGACGTCGAACCGCTCGCGGTCGAGCAGCTCGCGCACCTGCGACACGTAGCGCGGCGAGACCGTGATCGTCCCGACAGAGCCGTTGGTGGGCATCGAGAAGCCCTTGCCCAGGCGGATGACGTCGCCCTCGGACGTCCGCTGGAGTCCGTGCGACGAGGTCAGGATCCGGACGTCGTGGCCGCGCAGGCGCAGATTCTCGTACAGATACCGGACGTGCTGGGTCACCCCGCCCGGCAGCGGGTACACGTAAGGCGAGACGAGCCCGATCTTCATCGGCCGGCCTCCCCGTCCACTGGCTCGAACCGCGGCGGCCGCAGGTGGCCGCCCGGATAGCCGTGATCCCGACCGGTGCCGTCCCTACGGACCCTGCCGCCGACCTCGGCACGTGCGTCGCGACCGTACTTCCGAAGCTGGCGCCCGAAGGTGCCGAGCTGGCCGGTCGTGCCGTGGAACGCGCCGTGGTGACGGGTCGTGCCCCGCGTGATCGCCGCGCGGACGTCGTCCGCGGTCGATCCCTCGAACGTGGTCCAGCCAGTCCCGATCGCGTCGACCGCGTGAGCGTCGCTGTTGCCGACCTGGGCAAGCCCGTGATCCGCCGCGAACCGCACGACCCTCTCGTGCCAGTACCGGCCGAGCGCCGTGGGGTTGAACGTCTCGAGGGCGTCGGGCCGGACGGCCGCATCGCCGTCGTCCAGCAGCCGCCGGAGCACGAAGCCCTGGGCGCACAATGGATACGGGACGAGGGGGTGAGCGGGGATCGCGATGCCGCCCTGCTCATGGACGGACGCCACGGACCAGCGGAGGCTGCGAAGCGCCGGCACCGGGCGTTCGAGGAACAGGCCGAGCAGGTGGCCGCCGCGGGTGCTGATCTCCTCGCCGACGATCACCGAGCACCGCATGCCCCGATCCAGCGCGATCCGACGGGCGGCCATCGCGGCGTCGATCCGCTCGTGATCGGTGATCGCGATGACGTCGAGGACGTCGTCGCGCTGGACACGGTCCAGGATCTCGGTGACCGATGCCGTCCCGTCCGACGCGAGCGTGTGAATGTGCAGATCCGCCCGGCCAAGTCGATCGGTAGGGTTCCTAACTGACTCCATCGCGGTCACCGATCGCTCGCGGAGGCGTCGACGGGCACGTCCGGGAGGCCGTCGGCTGCCGCACGACGGTCGGCCGTCGCCGTCTGGTCCAGGTCTGGCCAGATCGGGTGGAACGCGCCCCACCACTGCTCGGGGCCATCGGCGAGGATCGACTCGAAGCCCGACGCGATGGCCGTCGTCAGGGTCACCATACGCTCGCGGCGTGTCCCGATCTCCGGCGTCGGCACCCGGATCAGGCGGGCGCGGTAGCGACCGTCGCGAGTCCGCCTGGCTGCGCTGACGTAGATCGTGGCGCCCGTCTCGAGCGCCAGCAGCGAGGGCCCGGCGGGGATCGGTGCCGGGTGGCCGAAGAACGGGACGTCGATGCCCGAGTGGGTCAGGTCGCGATCGGCGACCAGACCGACCGATTCCCCTCCGCGGAGCGCGCGCAGCAGGGAGCGGCGGGCGTTGGCGATGGGCACGATGTTGACCCCGACACGGCTGCGCGAGCTCACGAACCAGCGCTGCAGGGCCGGATCGGTGACGGCCTCCATCGGCGCTGTCACGGCGTGGCCGACAAGATGTGAGAGCAGGACCACCGGCAGCTCGATCGCCCCGAAGTGCATGCCGACGATGATGACGGGGGTGCCCGCCTGGAGCGTCCGTCGCACCTCGTCCTCGTCGTCGAGGTCTACGCGCGCCAGCGCTGTCTCGATGTCGTAGGCGCCCGCCCGCGCGACCTCGAGGTAATACCGGGCCGCATGCCGGAACGATGCCCGAACGAGGCGCTCGAGGGCGTCCGGATCCGTGGCCGCGCGCCTGGCCGCTGACGGTCCGCGCCCGCTCGCCGCGAGCCCCTCGCAGACACGAGCGAGGTTCGCGCGGGCCTGCGCGCGCCGCGCCGGGGCGACCCGGTACCACAGCTCGCCCGCGGACTCGGCGGCGGCGCCGAGGGGCGCCTCAGGCAGGCGGGCGGCGACGGCCGCCGCGGCCATCACGAGCGAGCCACGGAGCCCGGGGCGTCCGCCGGCCTCGCTCGACGCGGCTTCGGGAGCGGATCCGGTGGCCGCCGTGCCGCTCACGGCGAGGCGACCAGCGCGGTCGCGCGAGCCTCGAGGGCCCGGGTCTCGGCCGGATCGTCTGGCCACATCGGCTTGAAGCTGTACCACTGCTCGGGCGCGAGGGCGATGATCGACTCGAGCGCGTCGGCGATGCGCTGCGTCGCGCGCTGGATGTCAGCGGGGTCCGAAGAGGGCACCGTGAACGTCTCGTACGGCTCGACCCGCACCCGCCCGTCGCCGATCCGCCGGATGGCGAGGGGGGCGATCATCGCGCCACTCTTCGCGGCCAAGGCCGCGGGTCCCGCCGGCAGCGTCGTCCAGGTCCCGAACAGGCGCACGGGGATCCCATCGCTGCGATAGCCCCAGTCGACGAGCAGGGCGAGGATCTCCTTGCGCTTGAGCACGCTGTACAGCCCGCGCAGGTTGCGCCACGCGATGATCTTGACGCCCCAATCCTCGCGTTGGCGGCTGAGCAGCTCGAACAACTCGGGGTAGGACGAGTCGTCGGCGATCACGCTGACCGGATAGCCCCGGCCCGCGAGTGCGGCGCCGACCGCCTCGTTGCTCCCGACGTGCCCGGCCACCACGATCATCGGCCTGCCCGACGCTCGCCAGTCGGCGATGAGTCGGTCCACGCCGGCGTCCTCGACCCCCGCGACCAGCTCCGCCTGCGGGCGCGAGGGGAGGCGCATCAGCTCGACGACGTAGCGCGCGTACTCGCGGTACGCCCGCAGCGCGAGCCGCCGGACGCGCGGATGCTCCGGCGGCAGCCCGAGCACGTGGCCGAAGTTCGCGTTGGAGAACCGGCGCTTCGCCGGCCAGAGCAGGTAGCTGCCCTGGGCCGCGGTGCCGATCACGGCCTCCGAGAGTCGGGGTGGCACATGCGCGAGGACGGCCGCCGTGGCCTTGTAGCCGACGATGGCCGTCCGTTCGACGATGCGGGGAGAGGAGGTCTGGGGGCGCCGATGGGGCGCCTCCAGTGGTCGCCCCTGGCTCACCGGGTGGCGGCGGCCTTCGCCTTCGCCACCCCGGCCAGCGCCTTGGCGTCCTTGCGGGACACCTCGTTGCCGACCAGCGTCTCGTTGTCCTCGCCGCGGATGAACGCCTCGACGCGCTGATGCGCGATGTCGTCGTGGATCTGGAGCGGGGGGCTCTTCATGAAGTAGCTCGACGGGGCGACGAGCGTGCCCTTGAGGCCGCGATCGAGGCCGATCCGCAGGCAGCGGATCGCGTCGATGATCACGCCGGCACTGTTCGGGCTGTCCCAGACCTCGAGCTTGAGCTCGGCGTTGAGCGGGACGTCACCGAAGGTCGTGCCCTCGATCCGGATGTGACACCACTTGCGGTCCTTGAGCCACGGCACGTAGTCCGACGGGCCGACGTGGATGTCCTCGTCCGCGATCTCGTAGTCGAGCATCGAGGTGACGGCGTTGGTCTTGCTGATCTTCTTGGACTCGAGGCGCTCGCGCTCGAGCATGTTCAGGAAGTCCGTGTTGCCGCCGAAGTTCAGCTGGTAGGTGCGGTCGATCCGCACGCCGCGGTCCATGAACAGGCGGGTCAGGACGCGGTGGGTGATCGTCGCGCCGACCTGGCTCTTGATGTCGTCGCCGATGACCGGGAGGCCCTCCTCCGCGAACCGGCGCTGCCAGTAGGGCTCGCGGCCGATGAACACCGGGATCGCGTTGACGAAGCCGACGCCGGCCTTCAGGGCCTGCTCGACGTACCACTTCGTGGCCTCCTCGCTCCCGACCGGGAGGTAGGAGACCATGACGTCGACCTGGCGCTCCTTCAGGATCCCGACGACGTCGGCCGTGGGGCCAGGCGCCTTCTCGATGACCTGCGAGAGGTACTTGCCCAGGCCGTCGTGGGTCATGCCGCGATCGACCTTGACGCCGAGGTGGGGCACGTCCATGAACTTGAACGTGTTGTTCTGGCCCGAGTAGATCGCCTCGGAGACGTCCTTGCCGACCTTCTCCTTGTCGACGTCGAACGCCGCCACGAACTCCACATCGCTGATGTGGTAGTCGCCCAGCTGGACGTGCATCAGGCCGGGCACGAAGTCGCCGGCCTTCGCGTTCTCGTAGTAGTAGCGGCCCTGCACGAGGCTGCTCGCGCAGTTGCCGACGCCGACGATGGCGACGCGGATCTTCTTGCCCCGCGCCTTGGGCTCCCCGTGGCCGTTGTTGCCGTT
>DATDJA010000297.1:0-3199 GCA_036520795.1 Candidatus Limnocylindrales bacterium | reverse complement strand
GGCGACTGGAACGTGCGCGGCACGTACACGGTCGTGTCCGGCGTGACCATCAAGGGCAAGCAGACCTGGAAGGTCAAGATCACGACCGAGGACCGGCCGACCGGCATCTGGAGCGGGACGTTCACCTACCAGGACGACTCGTCCCTGCCCGTCGGGCCCGTCACGATCCAGCAGCACACGCGCGTCAGCGGCACGGCACAGCTCACGCTCAACGACACCGACGGGACCGCGCTCATGAAATTCACGGAGCGGTCGCGGCGGCAGTGGGCAGAGGTTCCCCGCGGGTACGGAGCCGGCCCCGATACGGCCCAGCCGATGACCGACCTGACCTGGTCGCCAGACGCCGGCTGCTGAGGGGCGTCGGGGCTCCGTCAGGCGTCGTCGAGCGCCCGCGACAGGTCCGCGATCAGGTCCTCGGCGGCTTCGATCCCGACCGACAGCCGGACCAAGGCCGGGTCCACGGCCAGCGCCGACTCCGTCACCGACAGGTGCGTCATCGCGGCCGGGACCTCGATCAATGACTCGACGCTGCCCAGCGACTCAGCGAGCGTGAACAGCCGGGTGGCCTCGCAGACCGTTCGGGCCCGCTCGGGACCGCTGCGTTCATGCCGCCCACCGTCGGCCGGCATGAACGAGACCATGCCCCCGAACGCCGGCTCCCCGCCGAGCCGCATCTGGCGCGCGGCGGTCTCGTGGCCCGGGTGCGCGTGGCGGCCCTCCGCGAGCCCCGGGTAGCCGACCCAGGCGACGTCGTCGCGCGCGGCAAGGAACCTGGCGACGGCCATGGCGTTGGCGCAGTGGCGCTCCATCCGCAGAGCGAGCGTCCGGATGCCCCGCAGGACGAGGAAGCAGTCGAACGGCCCGGGGACGCCGCCCATGGCGTTCTGCAGGAACCGCAGGCGCTCGGCGACCGCATCGTCCGCGGTGACGGCGATGCCCAGGATCGCGTCCGAGTGGCCGCCCAGGAACTTGGTCGCCGAGTGGAACACGATGTCCGCGCCCAGCTCGAGCGGTCGCTGGAGGGCCGGGGACGCGAAGGTGTTGTCGACGACGATCAGCGGCCGCTCGCGCCCCGCCTGTGCCGCGCGATCGCGGACGAGCGCGGCCGACGCGGCGACGTCGGTGATCTTGAGCATCGGGTTGGACGGCGTCTCGAACCAGACGAGTCGCGTCTGCTCCGTCAGCGCCTCCCACAACGCATCGGGTCCGGCGGCGAGGTCGACGTAGCGGGCCTCCCCGGCCCCGGCGGGACGATGGACGCGCTCCAGGTAGCGGTACGTGCCGCCGTAGACGTCGTCGCCGACGACGATCTCGTCGCCCTCCGCCGCCAGCTGCGCGATGGCCGCGGTGGTCGCGGAGCCGCTGGCGAAGGCGATCCCGTGCCGGCCGCCCTCGAGGTCGGCGACGGCTCGCTCGAGCCGCTCGCGGGTGGGGTTCTGGCTGCGCGCGTACTCGTACCCGCCGCGAGGGTTGCCCACGCCGTCCTGGGCGTACGTCGACGTCTGGTAGATCGGCGGGGACACCGCGCCGGTCGTCTCGTCCGGCTCGGCACCCGCGTGAACGACTCGCGTGGCGAAGGCGTCGTGCATGCGCCGATCATCGCATCGTCGGCGCGTCGTCGGCCGCCAGATTGAGGCCGGAACGGGGCGGGAATAAGGCATCGCCGGATGGCCCACGGCGGGCCTTACGGCCAAGGTGTGGTCATGCCCCGCCAGTCAGCCGCCACACCGGAGACCCGACCGATGCGCCACACCGCAACCTCCTACGGCGTGAGCCTCAACCTCGCCCACGACCGAGCCCATCGCGATCACCAGGCGGCCGACGCCTGGCGTCGCCTGCACACAGAGCCCGACGCGGCGCTCGACGCGGCGGTCGATGGCGGCCACCGCAGCTTCCGCCCGATCGTCGCGCGCCTCGTCGCCGGCCTCAGCGTTCGGCGGGCGCGCTCCACGACCTAGGTGCGGGGCGGCGGACGCGCCCGTCGCGGATCGCGCGTCGCCGGGTTGGCGCGCGACGGCACGAGCGGACGGCCGACGGTCGTCCGGCGCCTTCGCGGTGCACGCGCAGGACCGGCCGTCGGCGGGGCCGGTCGCGGCGGACGCCGCGGACGGGCGGGGATCCCAACCATGCGGCCACCGTGCGGTGTGGGCAGAGCAACGTCATCGTCCAGCTGCGCCATCGAGGGTCCCGTCGCCCGGTTCGCGGTTTGATTCCTCGGCGCACGGCTGCCACCATGCCGCCTACGCCGCGCCGCCGGCGCCCCGCCTGGTCCGCCCAGACAGAGACGCCATGCCCGCTCCAGTCGCCCGTGCGGCGCGCCAACCGCTGATCGTGATCGAGGGGCCGCCCGGCACCGCCGAGCGGGCCGCGTCCAGCCTGCGGGCCGCGGGCTTCGATGTCGTCGCGGGCTTCAGGGTTCCGATCGTGAGCGACCGGGCGCCTTCGACGCCGCCCATCGTGTGTTCGGGCGCCGTGGCCGACGGGGCGGGCGCGAGCGAGGCCCTCCTCGCGGCGATCGCCGGGGCCGGCATCCTCGTCGACGCCATCGCGGACCGGGTCACGGTCGATCGCCTCGTCGACGACCTCCGCCGTGTCGGGCCCGTCGACCATCGGATCGTCACCACCCAGACCGCCGACCCGGTGGTCTCGCCCGAGTCCCGGGCCATCCTCGGCCTGCTGGCCGAGGGCCACTCGCTGGGCGAGGCCGCGGCGGCCCTCGGCCTGTCCCGCCGAACCGCCGATCGCCGGCTCCACGAGGCACGCGACGCACTGGGCGTCGCGCGGACCACCGAGGCGATCGCTCGAGCCGCGTCGCTGGGCCTGCTCGGGACGACGAACGGGTGAGGGTGCGCGCCGCGCGACGGGTCGACCCATGGCGCTGATCGGGCGCGCGCGAGAGCTGGCCGCCATCGTCGGCGCGCTGGATGGCGACGCCCCAATCGTGGTGGTCGGCGAGGCCGGCATCGGCAAGACGACGCTGGTCCGCGAGGCGGTGGCGGCGACCGCACGCCCCATCCACGAGGGTGGGGCCTTCGCGACGCTCGCCTGGATGCCCTATCTCGCCCTGGAGCGCGCGCTGGGCGGTCCGCTGTCCGGCGACGCCGACTGGGTCGCAGATGCCGTCGAACGGCGCGTCGGACCCGACATCCTGTTCGTCGACGACGCCCAGTGGGCGGACGAACGATCCCTGGCCGCGATC
>DATDJA010000296.1:0-2208 GCA_036520795.1 Candidatus Limnocylindrales bacterium | reverse complement strand
ACTGCGCGCGGTCCGGACTGAGGGCGCCCGCGGTCAGGACCTTGAAGTCGAGGCCATGGTCAGGCTTGCGTTCGACCACGACCGCGCCCGCCAGCACGCCGTCCCGAACGTCCTCGGTCGTCGCCTGGACGTTCGATCGCGCCTCGAAGTCGAACGTGCGCTCGGTCGGCCCCGACACGGCGGGCTGCGCGTTGAGGATCTGGTCCATCACGGTGACGGCCTGCAGGGCGAGCGCCGGGTCCGTTGAGACGATGCCGACCCGCGTGACGGTCACCCGTTCCAACAGCCGGACGCCGAGCGGGATCAGGGCGACCACGACCGCGAGGCCGACGAGCAGCAGGGTCGAGAACACGAACGCGCGCGAGCGCACGCGCTCGATGTACTCGCGCCGGGCCACCAGCCCGACGTTGGTCGCGTTGCTGCTCTGGGGGCCTTCGCCGTCCCAGTCGTCGGGCGGAATCGGGTGGGGCGCGATGGTCATGCCGCGTCCTCGGCCGGGGTGCCGACGCCCGAAGCGGGGTCCGCGGGACCGTCGATGGGCGCGAGGTGCGTCTCCTCGTCGGCCGGGTGGCCCACGAAGTCGATGAACACCTGCTCGAGGCTGGGGTCCGCGATCTCGAAGTGGTTGACCTTCGCGCCGGCCTTCACGGCCGCGGCGAGGACGATGTCCGGCTCGAGGCCCACGTCGAGCTCCACCGACATCCGGTCCATCCCGACCTGGATGATCCGGGTGCCCGGGACGTCGGCCAGCCACGGCAGGCGATGGTCGCCCTCGACGGAGATCCGGACCATCCGTCGCCCGGTCGCCCGCCTCACGTCGTGCAGGGGCCCGCCGACCACGACCTTGCCGCGGTCGACGATCGCGACCGACTCGCACAGGGCCTCGGCGACCTCCATCTGGTGGGTCGAGAAGATGACGGTCCGACCGCGGTCGCGGAGCTCGAGGAACGCCTCGCGGAGCAGCATGACGTTGACCGGGTCGAGGCCGGTGAACGGCTCGTCCATCAGCAGGACCTGCGGGTCGTGGAGGACGGCCGCGATGAACTGGATCTTCTGCTGGTTGCCCTTGGACAGCTGCTCGGCGCGTCGGTCGGCGAGGTCCTCCGCGCGGAACCGCCGCAGCCAGGCGATCGCCTCGCCGCGTGCGCGATGGGGCGGCATCCCGTGCAGGCCGCCGAAGAACGTGAGCTGCTCGAGCACGCGCATGCGGGGATACAGGCCCCGCTCCTCGGGGAGGTAGCCCCACGTGGAGCGTGGCAGCCGGTGACTCTCCACGCCCCGCCAGGTGATCCGGCCCGCGTCCGGCTCGAGGACGCCGAGGGCGATGCGCATCGTCGTGGTCTTGCCGGCGCCGTTCGCGCCCAGGAATCCGAAGACCTGGCCCGGGGCGACCTCGAACGCGAGGTCGTCGAGGGCGACGACGGTGCCGAACCGCTTTGAGAGGTGGTCGACGACGAGGGTCATGCAGGTGCCAGAAACGTCATGCGGCCCCGAGCATACCGGCCGTGCCCGCTGGCGCTATTCGGGGAAGGTCCTGCCCGAGCGTTCGATGATGGTCCGGGTAGGCGTCCGGTCGTCGTGCGACGGCGGCGGTACGATCCGGGTGTGCAGGACTCGCGCCGGACCACCCCGCTCAAGATCGATGCCGACCGCGCCGCCGGCCGCGTGACGCTGGCCTGGGGCGACGAGCACGAGACCACGTATGACACGGTCACACTGCGTTGGCTGTGCCCGTGCGCTTTCTGTCGAGGCGAGGCCGGGATGCCCGGCTGGCTCGACTCGGCTCCCACGCTCACGCCGGACCAGACGCGCCTCGTGGACATGTCGCTGGTCGGCGCCTACGCGATCATGCCCATGTGGGCAGACGGCCATCACACGGGGTTCTACACGTTCAACCTGCTCCGCGATCGATGCCCGTGCGCGGATTGCACGAGGGACCGGGCCCAGACGAACACGGCACATGCCGGAGGACACGCATGATCATCTCGACCGCACCGTTCATCGCCGGACACCGCGTCACCGAGACGCGGGGCCAGGTGTTCGGCCTCGTCGTCCGCAGCCGGGGCATCGGCGGCAACATCATGGCGGGCCTCCGGTCCATCGGGGGTGGCGAGATCCACGAGTACACGAGCCTGCTCGAGGACACCCGACGCCAGGCGATCGACCGGATGGTCCAGAACGCGACGCTGGTCGGTGCCAACGCGGTCA
>DATDJA010000295.1:0-3030 GCA_036520795.1 Candidatus Limnocylindrales bacterium | reverse complement strand
CACGTCCGGCTGCGCCAATGCCGCGACGGAAGCGGCGGGAGACCGTGATCAGGCGGCCATCGGCGCGGCGCTCGCGTCGGCGCTCGGCGCCGCGGAGACGGAGATTCTCCACCTGTCCACCGGGATCATCGGGACCCGGCTTCCGGTCGACATCGTCAGGGCGGGCATCGAGCGGGTCCTCGGTGGCGGGCTCGGAGCGACGGACGCGGCGCTCGAGTCGGCGGCCGCTGCGCTGCGCACGACCGACACGACGACCAAGATGGCGACGACGACCGTGTCGGTCCCGGCGGCGATGGGCGGCGGCACGGTTGAGGTCACGGTGACCGGGATCGCCAAGGGCGTCGGGATGATCCACCCCAACATGGCGACGATGCTGTCGGTGGTCCTGACGGACGCGACCGCGGACCCCGCAACGCTGCATGGGCTGCTGCGCGGGACGGCCGCCCGCACGTGGGACCAGCTCTCGGTCGATGGGGACACCAGCACCAACGACACGGTGTTCCTCCTGGCTTCGGGCAAGGCGGGGGCGGCCGACGCCGCGACGGACCAGGGTGCCCGGGCCGCGCTGGGTGCCGCGATCGAGGCGGTCGCCCGCGACCTCGCTCGTCAGCAGGCCTCCGACGGCGAGGGCGCGACGGCGCTCGTCACCTGCCAGGTCACCGGTGCCACTGACGACGCGGACGCGCGCGCCATTGCCCGCGCCGTGATCTCGTCGTCGCTGGTCAAGGCCGCGGTCCACGGGCGCGACCCCAACTGGGGCCGGATCGCCGGTGCGGCCGGCAATGCGACGCTCGCCCAGCGGGCCGTCCTCGAGGCGTCCGGGCTTGACTCGAGCGAGGCGGCCGAGAGGGCCGGCGCACCCGCGGCACTCAACACGAGCACGCTCCGGATCTCCATCGCCGGCCACCTCGTGTACGACGGCCCGTCCGGCGGCCCGGTCGAGGTCGACAAGGCCGCGGCCCGCGAGGCGATGGGCGGCGCCGAGGTCCTGATCCGACTCGACCTCGGGCTCGGCGGGGGCACCGGCGAGGCGTTCGGCTGCGACCTCACGGAAGAGTACGTACGAGAGAACAGCGAGTACACGACGTGAGCGAGATCGTCGTTGTCAAGCTCGGTGGGACGACCCTTGCGGATCAGCGGCAGGTGCTCGCGGAGGTCGCCGCGGTCGCGCGCAAGCGGCCGGTCGTGCTTGTGCACGGCGGCGGCAAGCGGATGACCGAATGGCTCGAGCGCCTTGGCGTCCCGACGCACTTCGAGGGCGGCCTACGGGTCACCGATCCCGCGGCGCTCGAGGTCGCCGCGGCGGTCCTGCGCGGGGTCGTGAACAGCGAGCTCGTGGCCGCGCTGCGGGACGTCGGCTGCGACGCGGTCGGGCTCTCGGGCGTGGATGGCGGGCTGCTCATCGGCCAGCGCCTACCCAACGTCGGGCTGGTCGCGACCGTCGTCGGGATCCGCCGCGACCTCATCGACTCGCTGCTCGTTGCCGACCAGGTCCCCGTCGTCGCGCCGCTCGCGCGGGACGAGGACGGCGTCGTGTGCAACGTCAACGCCGACGACGCGGCCGCCGGACTCGCCGCGGGCCTCGGCGCCCGCCAGCTCGTGCTGATGACCGACGTGGACGGGGTCCGGAATGCCGATGGGACCAAGCTGGACTCGATTACGGCCGACGAAGCCGAGGTCATGATCGCCGACGGCACGATCGCGGGCGGCATGGTGCCCAAGGTCCGCGCGGCCCTGGCGGCGCTGGCGTGGGACGACGCCGAGGCGATCATCGCCGACTCCTCGGCGCCCGACGCGCTTACCCGCGCCCTCGACGACCCGACGTTCGGCACCCGCGTCTCGGCGCGCGCACGCGCCGGGGCGGCATGACGATGATCGTGGTCAAGCGCGATCGCCACGCCGCGATCCGCCGCCTCGTCGGCGCGCGCGCCATCGGCAGCCAGGGCGAGCTGGTCTCGGAGCTGTCCGCGCTCGGCTTCGACGTCACCCAGGCCACCGTGAGCCGCGACATCGCGGAGCTCGGCCTGGCCAAGGTGATGCGCGGCGACCACTCGGTCTACGTCAACCCCGAGGCGCTCGGGCCGGCCACCCGGCCGGCGTCCGACGAGCGGCTGCGGCGCATCCTCGCCGACATCCCGGTGAGCATCGGCCGCAGCGGGCTGATCGTCGTCCTCACCGGGCAACCCGGCACCGCCAATGTGATCGCCCAGGCGATCGACGAGTCCACGCTGACCGACCAGGTCGGCACCGTGGCGGGCGACAATACGCTGATCGTGCTGTTCCCCGACGAGCCGGCGCTGGATCGCTGGCTCGAGCGATTCGAAACGCTGCAGCCGCCCGAGGAGGCGGCACTGGAGGCCACCTCTCGATGAACAAGGTCGTGCTCGCGTACTCCGGCGGCCTCGACACCTCCGTCGCCGTCGCCTGGCTGCGCGAGCAGTACGGCGTCGACGTCATCACGCTCACCGTCGACGTGGGCGGGGGCTCGCTGCGCGAAGGCGTCGAGCGGCGGGCGATGTCGGCCGGCGCCGCCAAGGCGTACGTCGTCGACGCGCGCGAGACGTTCATCTCGCAGTACGTCTGGCGCTCGCTGCAGGCGAACGCGCTGTACCAGGGCGTCTATCCGCTCGCGACCGCACTCGCCCGGCCGCTGATCGCCCAGCTGCTGGTCGAGGTGGCCCAGCGAGAGGGCGCCGACGCCGTTGCCCACGGCTGCACCGGCAAGGGCAACGACCAGGTGCGGTTCGACGTCGCGGTGCACGCGCTCGACCCCGGGCTCGAGGTCGTGGCCCCGATGCGCGTCGGGATGGGCCTGTCGCGCGACCAGGAGATTGACTACGCCGCCGAGCGGGGCATCGAGATCCCGATCACGAAGGCGTCCCCGTACTCGATCGACGTCAACCTCTGGGGCCGCTCGTGCGAGACCGGTGTGCTCGAGGACCCATGGGTCACGCCGCCGCCCGACGCCTATGAGTGGACCGTCGCCGCGGGCGACGCGCCGGCCCCGATCGAGCTCGTGATCGGCTTCGA
>DATDJA010000294.1:0-12833 GCA_036520795.1 Candidatus Limnocylindrales bacterium | reverse complement strand
TACGACCCCGAGAACCTGTTCCACCGCAACCAGAACATCCCACCCGCCTCGAGATGAGCGCCCGGGCCGCCACGCCGGCGGCGATGCCGACGACCTTCGTCGTCACGCTGATCCCCGCGGCCGCGGCACTGAGCATCGTCGCGAGCTACGTGGCGGTGGCCCTCGGACTCCCGATCTACCTCGACGCGATCGGCACCTGCGTGATCGCGATCCTGCTCGGCCCGTGGTGGGGGGCGTTGACCGGCGTGCTCACCAACGTGGGCGGCGCCTTCTTCTTCGGCCCCAGCAACATCCCGTTCGCGCTGGCCAACGTGCTCGCGGCGCTGCTCTGGGGCTATGGCGTCCGGACCTTCGGCATGGGCCGGAACCCGGTCACGTACTTTGCGCTGTGCGTGATCGTCGGGATCGCCACCGGGGCCGCTGGGGCGGTCATCGCGCTGTTCGTGTATGGCGGTGCGACGGGCCATCCCTCGGACGTTGTCACGGCCGCGCTCGTTGCCGCCGGTGGCGCGCTGGTCAACGCCGTGTTCACGTCGAGCATCCTGACCTCGATCGCGGACAAGGTGATCAGCGGGTTTGTCGCCATCGCGATCATCGGGGCGCTGCCGCCCCGGTATACCCATGGGCTGCCGCTGCCGGCCGAGGTCGGGACGCGGACGCTGCTGGTCGCGACCGTGGGCACGGTTGCGGGCATCGCGATCCTGCTGGTGTACCTGGTGATCCTCGCCCCGCCCGCCGCGGCCTGAGCCGCGCGCTCGTCGATGGCCGGCGCCGGCGTCTCCATCCGCGGGCTGTGGTTCACGCACGCGCACGCGCCGGCCCCCGCGCTGCGCGATGTCTCGCTGGAGATCGCGCCGGGCGAGCTCGTCGGCATCGTGGGACGCAATGGGTCCGGCAAGTCGACCCTCTGCCTCGCGCTGAACGGCGTGGTGCCGCACCTGCTCCCGGGGGAGCGCATCGGCAGCGTGGTTGTCGGGGGCATCGACCCCGCCACGACGACCGTCCGCGAGATGGCCCGGGTCGTGGCGATGGTGTTCGACGACCCCGATGCCCAGGTGAGCCAGACCACGGTCGCCGACGAGGTGGCCTTCGGTCTCGAGAACCTGGGCGTGCCGTGGGGCGAGATGGACGGACGGATCCGGTCGGCGCTGACCGCGGCCGGCCTGGGCGGGCTCGAACGGCGCGATCCGGCCACCCTCTCGGGCGGCGAGCAGCAGCGCCTGGCGATCGCCTGCGCGATCGCGATGCGGCCGTCGGTCCTCGTGATGGACGAACCGACCGCCAACCTCGACCCCGCCGGGCGGGCGGCCGTGTTCGAGATCGCGGCCCGCCTCCACCGCGACGACGGGATGACCGTGATCATCGCCGAGCACGACGTCGAGGCACTGGCCGAGCACGCGAGCCGGGTCATCGTCCTCGACGCCGGTGCAGTCGTGATGGATGGGCCCCCGGCGGAGGTGTTCGGGCGCATCGCGGGAGCAAGCGACGACGGCGTCGCGGTCCCGGAGGTGACGTCGCTCGCCGCGCGGCTGGGAGAGCGCCCCGGCCGGCCGATGCCGGTCACCGTGGACGATGCCGTGGCGTGGCTCGGGGACGCCGGGTGAGCGAGGCGCCGAGCCCGATCGTCGAGGTGCGGAACGTCTCGTTTCGCTACGGCCGCAACGGACCCCCGGTCCTCGAGCACCTCGACGTCGAGGTGCCCCGCGGGCAGGTGGTGGCGCTCGCCGGCAGGAATGGGTCGGGCAAGTCGACCCTCGCCCGTCTCCTCAACGGCCTCCTGCGACCGACGACCGGCTCGGTGGTCGTCGGCGGCCTCGACACGTCCCGGAATCCGCCCCGACGCATGGCCGCCCACGCCGGCTATGCGTTCCAGAACCCGAACCACCAGCTGTTCGCCTCGACCGTCGCCGCCGAGCTGGCGTTCGGGCCCCGGAATCTCGGCGTCGCCGAGGCCGAGATCGCTGAGCGCGTCGCCGACGCCGCCGCCCGGCTTGGCCTCGAGGGCGTCCTCGATCGCCATCCGTACCACCTCGAGCGGGGCGCACGGAAGCTCGTCGCCATCGCCGCGGTCGTGACGATGCGCACGCCCGTCCTCATCCTCGACGAGCCGACGACCGGCCAGGACCGGCGAACGTCCGCGATGGTCCGCGCCCTCATCGACGATCTCGGCGCCGGCGGGACGACGATCGTGTGCATCTCGCACGACATGCGGCTCGTCGCCGACGCCGCCGACCGGCTGCTCGTGCTCGATGGCGGCCGGATCGTCGCCGACGGGACGCCGCGCGCCGTGTTCGGCGACCTCTCCGCCATCGCCCGGGCGGGCCTCGCGCCGCCGCAGATCACGCGGCTCGCGCTGCGGCTGCCCAAGCGCGCCGAGCCCTGGCCGGCGCTCACGGTGGACGAGCTCGCAGGCGCCGTCCGCCACGGCGCGGCGGACGCGTCGTGAACGACGCGCCGGGGGAGCTGGGCTTCGTCCACGGCGCATCCTGGCTGCACCGCCTGAGCCCCATCCCGAAGCTCGCCTGGCTCACGTCCGTCGTCGTGTTCGCGTTCGTGTCGTTCAACGCCGCGATCCTGGCGTCGATCGTCATCGTCGGCTTGGTGCTCGCCACGAGCGCGGGGATCCTGGCGCATGCCGTGCGGGCGCTCGCCCTGCTGGCGCCGCTTGCCGCCGCGATCCTGCTCCTGCAATCGATCGCGCCTGCCGTCTGCGGGGGCGCATGCACCCCGGTCGCGAGCCTCGGCCCGCTGACGATCTACGAGGAGGGCGTGGCGCGCGGCCTCACGTTCGTCCTGCGCATCCTGGCGATGGAGACCGCGGCGATCCTCGTCCTGCAGACGACGCATCCGTCGGACCTGTTCGCCGCGCTGGCCCGGCTGCGGGTTCCGTACCTCCTCAACGTCATGATCGCCCTCACGTTGCGGCTCGTCCCGGTCCTCCAGCGCGAGGTGCGGATCGTGCTGGCGGCGCAGCGATCGAGGGGGATGCGCGGCACGGGGCTCGCGGCCGTGGTGCCGGCACTCGTGCCCGTGTTTGCCGGCACGGTCGACCGTGTCGGACAGCTGGCAATCAGCCTCGAGTCGCGCGGCTTTGGAGCGAGCGGCCCGCGCACCTCGTACCGACGGATCGGCTTCTCCACGCGCGACCTCGTCCTGGCAGTGACGGGGGTGGCGGCGGGGATCGCCGCTGTGGTCGCGACCATCGCGCTGGGGCCCACCGCCTCGCCCGCGTTCGTGGTGCCGGCCGGCGCGGCCGTCGCTCTCGTCGCGGCCGCCCTCGTCGTGTTCGCCGGCTCTCTCGTGCGGGCCGCGATGGCGATCGGCCGAGCCTGAGGCGGGTCAGCCGGCGGGAGCCCCGGCGATGTCGGGGGCGAGCTCGGCCTCGATCAGGGCCTCGCGGCGCGTGTGGAGGCCCCACTCGAGCCCGGCCGGGTACCAGTGCGGCCGCAGCTGGCGCAGGATCGCCGGATGCAGTGTGCCCAGCTCGTGGCGGGCGTGGTCGCGTGCTTCGGCGAGGGGCGGTGGGTCGTAGACGCGTTCGCCGCCGCGGAACACGGGCACCAGGACCTCGCGCGAGGTCCACCCGGCGTCGATGGTCAGCCGGTGGTGGGAGTCCACGGGATCCACGATCACCCGGGAGCCGTCCGTTGCCTGGAGCTCGTCCCAGATCATGTCGGCGCGTGCCGTGCCGTCCGCGTCGTAGAAGCGCCGAACGGCCAGTTGACCCGGAACGGTGATCTTCGCGGTGTCCGCGCTGACCTTGACCGGCGTCCGCCAGCTGCCCGCAGGTGCGCCGGCCTCCTGGATCGCCGTGAGCTTGTACACGCCGCCCAGCGCCGGCTGGTCGTAGCAGGTCACGAGCTTCGTCCCGACGCCCCAGCTGTCGATCCGCGCGCCCTGCGCCTGGAGCGATTCCATCGTGGCCGGGTCGAGATCGTTGGAGGCCACGACCTGGGTGTCCTCGAAACCCGCGGCGTCGAGCAGCTCGCGAGCCCGGACCGAGAGGTACGCGAGGTCGCCGGAGTCGAGCCGGATTCCGGCCAGCTTCTGGCCGCGCTCGCGCATCCGGCGCCCCGTCTCGATCGCGTTGGCGACGCCCTCTTCGGTGTCGAAGGTGTCGACCAGCAGCACGGCGTTGCCGGGCATGACGTCTGCCCAGGCGTCGAACGCGGCCTGTTCGCTCTCGAACGACAGCACCCAGGAATGCGCGTGGGTGCCCCGGACCGGGATGCCGAACAGCCGCCCGGCGAGGACGTTGGACGTCGCGTTGCAGCCGCCGAGATACGCCGCGCGCGACGCGGTCAGCGCGCCGTCCGGGCCCTGCGCACGCCGCAGGCCGAACTCCATCACCGGTGCCCCGCCCGCCGCCATGACGACGTGGGCCGCCTTGGTCGCCGCGAGCGTCGGGTAGTTGACGAGGTTGAGCAGGGCGCTCTCGAGGAGCTGGCCATGGAGCAGGGGACCGGCGACCCGGAGCAGGGGCTCGTGCGGGAACGCCAGCGTCCCCTCGGGCATGGCGTCGACGTCCACGGCCAGCCGCAGACCGGCGAGGTAGTCGAGGAAGCGCGGCTCGAACAGCGGCCGCTCGTCGTTGCCCAGCAGGCTCGCGAGGTGGGCGAGCTCGGCCGGCGCGAACGCATAGCGCTCGATGAAGGCGATGACGCCCTCGAGGCCGGCCGCCAGCGTGAACCCACCGTCGAACGGCGCATGGCGGAAGAACAGCGTGAAGATCGCGCGGTCGTCGAGCCGCCCGAGCTTCCAGTAGCCGGCGGCCATGGTCAGCTCGTAGAGGTCGGTCATCGTGGGCGGCGGGACGGGATAGCCGTCCATCGCCCGACGCGGCTCGGCGGGGCTCATCGCGACAGGATCGCATGCGCACGACCGGCGCCGGAGGGCCAAATGCCGTTCCCGGCGTAGACTCCGGGCGCAGCAGGAGGCGCCAGCGTGGCGGTCACGACGACATTTGCCGGGTTCTCACCGGATGGCATCCAGTTCATGGCGGACCTCGCCGCGAACAACGAGCGGGCGTGGTTCCAGCCCCGCAAGGCGGACTTCGAGCGACTGATCAAGGAGCCGATGGAGTCGCTCATGCTCGCGCTCGACGAGCTGTTCAGGACGCGTGCCATCCCATTGGCGGCCGACCCGAAGCGGTCGCCGTTCCGGATCTACCGCGACACGCGCTTCTCCCGCGACAAGTCGCCCTACAAGACGCACCTCGGGGCGAGCATCCCGTGGGTCGAGGGCCGCGGCGATCCGACCGGTGACGCGGTGGGCGATGGACCGCACGGCAACGGGGCGTACTTCAACTTCCAGCCGGGCGAGATGTACGCGGGCGGCGGGATGTGGATGCCGGAGAAGGCCCGGCTCGACGCATTCCGCCGAGCCCTGGTCGACGAACCCGGGCGCGTTCAGGCGGCCCTCGGGGACCCGGCCTTCGTCGCCTGGTTCGGCGGCGTCCAGAGCCACGAGTCCCTCAAGCGCGTGCCGCCCGGCTATCCCGCCGATCACCCGGAGGCCGAGCGACTCCGGTGGAAGGACGTCGTCTTCGGGCGCCGCCTCACCGACGATGAGGTCTGCTCGCCGGCGCTGCCGGACCTGCTCGCGGACGGCTATGCGACGGCCGTGCCGGTGTTCCGGTTCCTCGCGGGGCTCGCCTGACGCTCGTGACCCGCGGCCGGAGCGCGCAACGCCGCCGGCCGGGGGCAGTCCTCGGCCTCGCGGCCATGCTCGTCGTCACGCTCGTCGCGTGCGATCCGGCGCCGACGGGCACGCCGAGCTCTTCGGCCTCGGACGCGCTGGTCGCGCCGGAGCCCAGCGCGTCGGCCGGCCCACCGCCCGAGCCCGGCCACGAGCTGTACGGGTTCGTGCCGTATTGGGAGATGGATGACGGCATCGCCGACCACCTCGCCGACGCGCCCCTCTCGACCATCGGCCTGTTCAGCGTCACCCATGAGAACGACGGCTCGCTGCGGACGACGGCGCCCGGCTACCAGCGCATCACCGGCGACGTCGGCCGCCGGATCATCGAGGGGGCCCACAAGCGGGGCCAGCGGGTCGAGCTCGTGTACACGAGCTTCGGCGAGGCGCGAAACCGGCGCCTGCTCCGCCGTGAGGAGCTTCAGGACGGGATCATCACCTCGCTCGTCGCGATGGTCGGCGACCTCGGGCTCGACGGCGTCAATGTGGACATCGAGGCGCTCGATCCGGGGCTGATCGTGGCCTACAGCGGGTTCGTGGGCCGCCTCCGCGCGGCGCTCGTCGCGGCCGATCCGGACGATCAGGTCTCGGTCGCGACGCAGGCCAACCTCCTGGGGGCCACGATGGCCGCCGGCGCGAACCAGGCGGGGGCGGACCGCATCTTCATGATGGCGTACGACTACCGGACTGGCGCGTCGGCGCCGGGCGCGACGTCCCCGCTCGCCCGGCGCGACGGCAGCGAGAAGGACCTGCCGTGGTCCCTCGACCTGTACGCGACGCTGGGTGTGCCGCCGGAGAAGCTGCTGCTCGGCCTGCCCCTCTACGGCGTTGTCTGGCCGGTCGCGGGCCCCGAGATCGGGGACGCCGAGACCGGGCGGGGCGAGGCCTGGATCCTGCGCAGCCACGTTGACCTGCTGCGCGATCCGAACGCCGTTCCGCAACGCGACGAGGTCGAGTCCGTCGAGGTCTACGCGCTCGGCTCGGACGGCTCCGTCGGGCCGCCGCCCACCGAGTCGCCCGCGGCATCGCCCAGCGATCCGACGGCCTCGTCGCCACCGTCGACGACACCCCGGGCGACCGCACGGCCGTCCGCGCCACCGCCGGACGTTCGCTGGCACGCCGTCTACGTCGACTCACCCGAGACGCTGGCCACGAAGCTGGAGCTCGCTCGCGAGCGAGGGCTCGTCGGCAGCGGCTTCTGGGCCATCGGGTACGAGCGGGGACTGCCCGGGTACACACAGCTCATGCGCCGGTTCGCCGACGACGAGCCGCTGCGCTAAGGCCCGATCACCGGCCGTTCGCCCGGCGCGAGAATCGGCTTCGACGTCCGTCTTCTTCGACCTATGCTGTGGTGACAGGACGCACCACATTCGTCGTCATCGCGAGCGTGGGCGCCAGGGGACTGTGACCGCGGACGCGGCGGTGGAGGGTGCGGATGCCGAAGGCGGTGAGCTCGGGCCGGCTGTGCGAGGAGACGCTGCGCGCGTTCGATCGCCTGTGTGAGCTGGAGCAGCGTCGCGACGCTGCCATCACCGAGCTCACGCCGCGGCAGCGCCATCGCCGCCTCCTGCTGGAACGGCGCGCCCGGGCCGAGGAATGGCTCGTTCCCGACCAGCTCGCGGCCACGGTGCTGGAGCTGGTGGCGGTCGCGGACCGGATCGATGATCCGGCGCTCGCCCTCTTGTGGACCGATCACCTGCCCGTCGCGGTGCTGGCCGTGATGGAGCGCCGCGGGTTCCGCCGGCGCCTCGCGGACGGCGACATCTTCCTCGCGGGGTAGTCAGCGGGCGATCAGGCTCACGACGAGGACGACGAGCGGCGGCAGCGCCTGGATCGACGCACCGACCAGGAAGCGCCGGTTCGAGGCGAGGAGCACGACGCCCGCGCCTACCATCGTGGCACACGCGAACAGGACGATCGCGCGGCCCGCGTCGACCTGGCCGGCCGCCACGAGGACGAGGCCGACGACGGTCCCGATCGCCAGGAACAGGTTGTAGAAGCCCTGGTTGAACGCCATCGGGCGCACGATCGCGGCGTCCTCGGCCGAATGGAGCCCGAAGCGCGCGTAGACCTTCGGCTGCGTGAACTGGACGCTCTCCAGCACGAAGAACCACAGGTGGATGGCGGCCGCCACGAGGGCGGCGACGACGGCGATGAGGTGCATGCGGCGCATTGTGGGGCACGGCGCGGGGCCCTGGCTCAGTCCCGGAGCAGCGGGACGACCTCCTCGATGAGCGTGTCGAACGCGTCGCGCTGGACGGCCGGGTCCAGGCCCGGGAAGTGGCCGCGGAACACGAACGAGCCGGCCTGGCCGAGCGTCTCGGCGTAGGCGCGAACCCCATCGGCGACCTGCTCGGGCGTGCCCACGAGCATCCGCGACCGCAGGCCGTCCGCTGTCGCCGCGTCCATCGCCGGCGGCCGGCCGCGCTCGATCGACCCACGAGCCGCGCCCATGTCCTCGTACTTCCAGGTCATGTAGCGGGCGGCGCCGGCAACCCGCTCCCAGGCGTCGGGGCCGCGCCACGGGAAGGCCATCCGGTGCACGGCGATCTCGATCGTGGCCGGGTCTCGCCCCACGGCCGCGGCCTCGTCGCGGACCCACGCGGCGCGTTCGGCGAGCGCAGCGGGGGAGGCGCTGCTGCCGAGGTAGCCGTCGGCGACCCGGCCGGCCCGCCGGACGGCCGGCTCCGCGCCCGCCCCGATCCAGATCGGCGTCGCCGCGCCGCGGATCGGCTTGGGGGTGACGTTGAGACCGGGCTCGGCGTAGCGGAACGAGACCCCGTCGCCGGTGACCAGCCCGTCTCCCCAGGCCTGACGGAGCACGGTGATCGTGTCGCCGAGGCGGCGGCCCCGCCGGCCCACCGGCACGTCGAAGCCGTCGAACTCCTCGTCGCGCCAGCCGATGCCGAGACCGAGGATCAGGCGTCCGCCCGAGATGAGGTCGACGGCCGCCGCGTCCTCGGCGAGCCGGAGGGGATCGAACATCGGGGCCAGGAGCACGCCCGTGCCGAGCCGGATCCGCTCGGTGCGCGCCGCGATGGCCGCGAGGACCGGCAGCTGCGCCGCCATGTAGCCGTCATCGACGAAGTGATGCTCGCTGGTCCAGAACGAATCGAGCCCGCTTGCTTCGGCGAGGACGCCGTACTCGATGGCTTCGCGATACAGCGCGGCCCACTCGCGCGCTTCGTCGGGATGTCGCTGTGCCGAGAGGAGCCCGTAGCCGAGTCGCATGCGTGGACCCTACACGAGGTCCGGCGGCTACGGCCGCGCGTCGGGACGACGGATTCCGGCGAGGATGAGGTCGACCATGCCCTGCACCTCATCGGTCGTAGGTGGCCGCCCGTCGTAGAGCAGCCGGTAGAGCATCGCGCCGACGAGCAGGTCGTTCGGCAGCGAGGGCGGGATGTCGGTCCGGAAGCCGGCGTCGCCCGCGAGGCGCTCGTACATGTCGGCCATCTGCCGTCGCCGCGGGAACACGGCCGAGCGCACGACCTCGTCCGACTCGCCGTTGAGCTGCATCTCGGCAAGCGCCGGGATCATCGCCTGGAACGACGGCTCGCCGAGCACGGTGCGTGCTTCCTCGGCCTGCTGGCGGATGTTGCGCTCGAGGTCGTCGCCGAGCTCGAGCGGCTCCCAGCTGCGCGACGCGCGGATCGCATCGGCGATCATCGCCGATCGGTTGGGCCAGCGACGGTAAACGGTCCCGCGGGCTACTCCCGCACGATCCGCGACCGCGTTGATCGTCGTTCCGCGCACGCCCTGCTCGGCCATCAGGTCGGCGACGGCCTTGACGATCGCGCGGTCCGTGTCCGGCAGACGGGGCCGCCCACCCGCATGGCGATGCTCGTTGCTGGTGGCCTGGCGATCGGCGGACGACCCGGACATGTCGGAGACTTTACCATATTAGATACTCGACGCTCTGTATCGTAACCGGTAGCCTGAAGGGGTTCAGGTCTGTCGCCGGTCGGGGTTGTCCGGAGCGCGGTCCTGTCGCCGAAGGACCCGTTGATTGCCTCGCCTCAGCACCGCTTTGTCATCGCGATTCCAGCCTGAGCCCGTCCTGTCGCTGCAGGAGAACGCGTGGCTCCTGGTCACCCTCGTCGCCGGACCCGTGCTCGCCGTCGTCGGCGCCTGCATCGGCCTGCTCCTCAGCCCGGTCGTGAGCCCGGCGTTCGTGGTCGCCGGCGTCATGCTGCCGGTCGTCACCGTCATCTTCCTCGGGGTCGGGCTCGTCCGTGGCCGCTTCCTCATCGTCGCCGCCGTCCTGCTGAACGTCGAGGCGCTGGCCGCCGCCGCGATGCTGCCGGCCGGCATCGCCGTCGCGATCGTGCTGCCGATGATCAGCATCGCGCTCGTGCAGAACCTGCTCCAGACTCGCCCGCTGCTCTGGGCGTCGATCGCGGCGGCCGTCGTCGCAACCGTCGGCGTCACGCTCGCGGTCATGTTCGGCCCGGCCAGCGTGCTGTTCGTGGGCACCGCCACCCCGGTCACGATCGGCTGCTTCACGGCGCTCGTCGCGTTCGCCCTCGCGCTCGACTGGCGGTCGACGCATCGCCTCCGGGTGGCGCTGGACGCCGCGGAGTCCGAGATCGCGGCCCGCAACGCCGCAGAGGCGAGCCTCGAGCGCACGAGCTCGCTCCTGTCCGCGATCGTGGATGGCTCGCCCCTGGCGACCCAGGCGTTCACCCTCGACCGGACGGTGACCGTCTGGAACCCCGCGGCGGAGCGGATCTTCGGCTGGACCGCGGACGAGATCATCGGGCACCCACTGCCGCGCGCGATGATGCCCGACGACGAGCGCGAGTCGTCGGTCGAGCGGATCCGCAAGACCATCGAGGGCGAGCCGACCCGCGGCGACCGGGTCCGCCGGTTCACCAAGGATGGGCGCGAGGTCTGGATCGAGATCTACGGCTCGGTGCTCCACGGAGCGGACGGCCGGCCCCTGGGCGTCGCCGGGCAGCTGGCCGACGTCACGGAGCGCGTCGCGATCGAAGCCCAGCTGGCCCATGCCGAGCGCCTCGAGGCGATCGGGCGGGTCGCCGGGGGCATCGCGCACGACTTCAACAACACGCTCACGGCCATCGGAGGGTTCGCGGCGCTGATCAGCGACGAGACGGCCGATCCTGCGGCCGTCAAGGCGGACGCGGCGACGATCGTCGACGTTGTCGAGCGCTCCCGCCAGCTCACGCGCCAACTCCTCGCCTTCGCACGGCGCTCGACGCTCCAGCCGGCGATCGTCGACATCCGGTCCGCCGTGACCTCCGTGGAGCCGATGCTCCATCGCCTCCTTGACGGCTCGGTCGCGCTCACCATCCGCCAGCCCGATGACGCGCTCATGGCGCGCGTCGATGCCGGACAGCTCGAACAGGCCTTGCTCAACCTCGCGGTCAACGCAGGCGACGCGATGGTCGGCGGCGGAACCCTCACCGTCTGCATGCGGCGTGTACGCGTCGCCGCGGGCGACATCCCCGACGAGCCCGACGCGTCGGGACCGTTCGTCGCCGTCGCGATGTCCGATACCGGGACGGGCATGACGCCGGACGTCATCGCGCGCGTGTTCGAACCGTTCTTCACGACCAAGGAGACCGGCCGCGGCACGGGCCTCGGCATGGCCATGGTCCGCGACTTCGTCCGCCAGTCGGGCGGCAGCGTGCGCCTCGAGTCGGCGCCCGGCACCGGGACGACGGTGGAGCTGCTGTTCCCCGAGCTCGTCGGAGCGCGTGCTGACAACGCGAGCGGACCCGATCCGGTCGCGCGGCCGACAGGGACCGAGTCGATCCTGCTCGTCGACGACGAGCCCGCCGTCGCCGCCTTCGCGCGGCGCTCACTCACGGACCTCGGCTACGAGGTCCGGGTCGCCCGCAACGTCCGGGAGGCCGTGGATGCGGCCAACGGCGGCGAGGCGATCGATCTGCTGATCAGCGACCTGGTCCTGCCCGACGGCACCGGCCCGGAGCTCGCCGAGACGCTGCGCAGGGCACGACCGGGCGCGCGGACCCTGTTCGCGTGCGGGTACACGGTCGCCGCCCTCGCGGCCCGCGGGGTCCGCTACGAAGGGCTGGACGTGCTGGGCAAGCCCTACAACGGCGTGGAGCTCGCGACGCGCGTCCGCCGAGCCCTCGACGGGCGTGGCTTCGACGCCGGGGGGGCCGAGGCGCCGTCCGCCGCGTAGCGCTTGCGCGGGGTCGTCCGAGCCGCCGAGTGTCAGAACGCGCGGCGGACGAGCACCAGGCCGACGAAGATCAGCACCACGATGATCACGAGCGTGGTGGGCGGCAGCGCGTTCAGCTGGTTGACGGCGTCGTTCATGAACGCCATGGCGCCGGCGCCGAGGTCCTGCGACCCGCCGCCGTGCGACCCGCCGCCCACGCCAGTCGCCTGACCGACCCCCTGCCCGTACTCGACCATGCGCGCATCTTCGCACCCGGGCGCAAGGCCCCTGCGCCCGCGGGTGGCACAATCCCCCCGATGACCGAGACGACGGCCCCGACCGGCAGTCCCGTGGCCGACCCGCTGGCGGCCGGACGCGTCGCCTACGGGCGGCACGAGTGGCGCGAAGCCTTCGATCGGCTGGGCGAGGCGGACCGGGCCGGATCGCTCGGCGGCGAGGACCTCGAGTCGCTCTCGACGGCGGCGTTCTTCGCGGCCGAGGCCACGGCCGGAAACGAGGCCAAGGAGCGCGCGTACCGCGCGTATGTCGCCGAGGGCAACGCCGTGCGGGCCGCCTACCTCGCGCTCGACATCGCCCACGAGCACGGCTACGCGGGCCGCCACTCGATGGCATCGGCGTGGCTGCGCAAGGCGGAGCAGCAGCTCGATGGGCTCCCCGAGTCGTACGCCCACGGGTACGCGGTCCTGCTGCGCAGCGAGGCGGCGATCGTCGCGGATCCCGAGCTCGCCCTGAGCCTCGCCCAGGAGGCGATCGACATCGGCAACCGCGTGGCCGACGCGGATTTGCGCGCGAACGCCCAGACGAACCTCGGGTACATCAAGATCGCCGGCGGGGACACGGAGTCCGGGTTCGCGCTGATGGAGGAGGCGTCGATCGCGGCGATCAACGACGAGCTGTCGCCGGTCGTCAGCGGCATCACCTGCTGCCGGATGATCTCGGCCTGCCGCGACCTGACCGACTACCG